>NZ_JAAKPX010000015.1:0-133064 GCF_049172135.1 Aeromonas sp. 603079
GCTATGTAGCTCAGTTGGTTAGAGCATCGCACTCATAATGCGGGGGTCACAGGTTCGAATCCCGTCATAGCCACCATTAATATTGCGGAAGTGGCGAAATTGGTAGACGCACCAGATTTAGGTTCTGGCGCCCTAGGCGTGAGAGTTCGAGTCTCTCCTTCCGCACCATTAATAGCAGTACCAAACAGACCAGCTCATGCTGGTTTTTTTGTATCTGAAATTTGCCTCTCCCCAGTTTTTCTCTCGCTCCTCTATTAACCCATCTCCACGTTAATTCCCGTCCATCTCACTCTTCACTGATTCCGAGCACGCCTTGCCACTCTTGTCTCCCGGCCACAAAAAAGCGGCCCGCAGGCCGCTGGTGCACAGATTCATCATCCCGGTTATCAGAACGGGAAGAACCAGGGGATCGCTACCACGCTGACCGCCATCACCAACAGGGTGAATGGCACCCCGATACGGATAAAATCGGCAAACTTGTAGTTGCCCGGCCCCAGTACCAGGGTATTCACCGGTGACGAGACCGGCGTCATAAAAGCGGCCGAGGCGGCAATGGCAATGGTCATGGCAAACGGATAGGGCGATACCCCCATCTGCTGGGCCGTACCCAGCGCAATGGGCGCCATCAGCACTGCGGTGGCGGTGTTGGAGATAAAGAGCCCGATCACCGCGCATAGGGCAAACAGGCTGGCCAGCATTACCCTTGGCCCCATCTCCCCTACCGCATTGATCAGACCACCGACGATCAGATCCACCCCGCCGGTTTTTTGCAGCGCCAGCGCAAAGGGGAGCATACCGACGATGAGGATCAGGGTCGGCCAGTGGATCGACTTGTAGGCACTCTCCATATCGATGCAGCGAAACTTGCCCATCAGCAGACAGGCGATCAGCGCGGCAATCACGTTGGGCACCGGATCGGTCACCATCAGCAGGATCATCACTCCAAGACAGAAGAGGGCATGAATGGCCTGACTGCGGGCGGGGGCCATCTCGTCCACTTCGGCGGGCAGCCCCATCAGCAAAAAGTCGCGGCTATGGGTCTGCAATTGTCTGATGTGGCTCCAGTTCCCTACCACCAGCAGGGTGTCGCCCATCTGCAGCGGCTCATCCACCAGCTTGCCTGCCAGTGCCTCACCGTCGCGGCGCAGCCCCACCACGCTCAGGCCATAGCTGGAGCGGAAGGTCACCTCACGCACGCTTTTACCCAGCAGCTTGGACTCAGGGATCAGCGATACCTCGGCCATCCCTACCTCCCGCGCCTGATCGGAGAAATACTCCCCGCGCAGGATCATGGGTTCAAGCCGCGCCTCGGTGCAAAACGCCCGCACATCCACCTCAGGGTCTGACATGTCGATCAGCAGCACATCCTTGGCCTGGAACTCACTGATCCCGGACACCGGCACCATCACCCGGCGAAACTTGCGCCAGCGCTCCACCCCGATGACGTGGGCACCATAACGGGCACGCAGTTGCAGCTCATCCAGGGTATGGCCAATCAGCGGGGAGTCAGGCCGCAGCGCCAGACGACGAGCACGGCCGGCCAGCCGGTAGTCTCGGATCAGATCGCGCAGGGTGCGGCGCCCGGTCGGCTTGCCTTTGCCCTCTTCCCCTTCACCCACCAAGGAGCCGCGCACTAGCAACATGTAGAGGATGCCCAGCCCCAGGATCAGCACGCCCATGGGGGTGAAATCGAAAAACCCGAAACCATGTATGCCGTGGCGCATCAGCTCGCTGTTGACCACCATGTTGGGGGGCGTGGCCACCAGCGTCATCATGCCGCTGATCAGCCCGGCAAAGCCGAGGGGCATCATCAGGCGACCGGCCGGGATCCCCATCCGGTTCGCCACACTCAGCACCACCGGGATAAAGATGGCGACCACCCCGGTGCTGCTCATCACAGCTCCCAGACTCGCCACCGCCACCATCAGCAGCACCAGCAGCTTGGTCTCGCTGCTACCCGCCACCTTCACCAATGCATCCCCCACCTGATAGGCGATGCCGGTGCGCACCAGCCCCTCCCCCACCACAAACAGGGCGGCAATCAGAATGACGTTGGGATCGCTAAAGCCCGCCAGCGCCTCCGGCAGGGTGAGGGTGCCGCTCAGCACAAAGAGGATAATGATCAACAGGGCGACCACGTCCATGCGAACCTTGTTGGTCATAAAGAGATAGATGGCGCCAGCCAGCAGACAGAGCACCCAGACAAGCTCGGAATTCAATACAACCTCCTTTTATCACGTGATTCTCCTCCCGGAGAGTGGACTCTATCAGACCACAGCCACGGCGCTATCATCTTGCTACATATCAATAAAGTCCGGCCCGCCGGGGCACCATAACCCATCACTGCTGGAATAACCGGGCGGCAGCGGCGATTTCTTTGATATGGGCCAAGCCCGGGGCGGACAAAAGTCCTGCCCCTCCTCCCCCTCACCCCTTAGAATGGCGCCCTCGCATACTAACCCTCATGCCCAAGGATCAGAAAATGAGCATATTCGAGCTGTTCAGCATCAATAACACGCTAGTGACCATACCGCTGGGTGGCGGCTATGCCATGTCATGGATTGAAGCCATCGGCACCCTGTTTGGTCTGGCCTGTATCTGGTTCGCCAGTCAGGAGAAAACCATCAACTACCTGTTCGGTCTGATCAACGTCAGCCTGTTTGCCATCATCTTCTTCCAGATCCAGCTCTACGGACTGTTGATGCTGCAGCTGTTCTTCTTCTGCGCCAACGTCTACGGCTGGTACGCCTGGACCCGCCCGGCCAACGATCAGGGGGATACCCTGCAGATCCGCTGGCTCAGCAAATCCAAACTGATGGTGACCGCCGCCGTGAGCGTGCTGGCCATCGCTCTGCTGACCCGCTATATCGACCCGGTCTTCGCCACCCTGGCACGCACCTCGGTCTCCCTGCTCAACCTGTTTGGTGCCAACCTTGCCATCCCCGAGCCCTCCCCCGATGCCTTCCCCTTCTGGGATGCCAGCATGACGGTGCTCTCGGTGGTCGCCCAGATCCTGATGACCCGCAAATATGTGGAGAACTGGATCCTCTGGGTCGTCATCAACATCATCAGCATCGGTGTCTATGCCGCGCAGGGCGTTTACGCCATGTCGCTGGAGTACCTGATCTTGCTCTTTATCGCCGCCAACGGCACCCGCCTCTGGGTGATTGCCGCTAAGCGCCAGCCACAGGGGGTATAAGCCATGACGCTGTTACCCCATCTCCAGTGCCGCCCCGACCAGATTGCCGAGCGGGTGGTACTGTGCGGCGACCCGGCCCGGGTCGATCGCATCGCCAGCCAGCTCGAACAGTGTGAAGTGCTGGGGCAAAACCGGGAGTTTCGCCTCATCAACGGCCACTATCAGGGGCTGCCCATCACGGTCTGCAGCACCGGCATCGGCGGCGCCTCGGCCATCATAGCGCTGGAGGAGCTGGTGCAAGCCGGTGCCCACTCGCTTATTCGGGTCGGCTCCGCCGGTGCCCTGCAACACGACATCGGTCTTGGCGATCTTATCGTGGTGGAAGGGGCGGTACGCAATGAAGGGGCCTCACAGGCCTATCTGCCCGCCGAGTACCCCGCCTGCGCCGATATCTGGCTGCAAGCGGCCCTGCTCAACCATGTGGCGACCGGCAGTCAGCCTCATTGGCATGGGCTGGTGCGCTCCCACGACAGCTTCTATCGGGATGATGAGCAGGAGGTGTGCCGCTACTGGCATGCCCGTGGTGTGCTCGGCGCTGACATGGAGACCGCCTCCCTGTTGACCGTGGGTCGCCTGCGCAAGGTGCGGGTCGCCGCCGTGCTCTGCAACGTGGTGCTGTTCGAGCAGGATGTGCAACAAGGGGTAGCGGATTACGCTAGCGCCGAACAGGCGATGATGACCGGTGAGCAACACGCCATCGCGGCCGCCCTCCACGCTCTGGTGCAATAAACCGCAAACCGTTAACTGCGGCACATCCGCTACCGTGCGGGCTGGTATCCGGCCCGCACTCTTGCTAGCCTCATGGCCCTCGTCATCCGGTGCGACAGGCAAGTCATGCAGCAACAGCCCTACCCCCTCGGCCGTTTTCACGCCGAACTCCAGCAGCTTGAACCCCGCTTTGCCGCGGCGCTCGACGCCTGCACCCTGTTTCTGCGCCGTTACCTACCGGGCGAATTGATCATGCGGCAGGGGGAGCAGAGCGAGCAGCTCTATCTGGTCGAACATGGCCGGGTCTCCCTCAACAGCACGGTACACTCTGGCCGCCGCTTCCAGCTTGGCGAAATTGAGTGCCACAGCCAAATCTTCGGCGAGATGGAGTTCTTCAGCGCAACCCCGGTACAGTGGAACGTGGTGGCCGAGACCGAGCTGGATGCCCGAGTCATCTGCGCCAACAAACTAGCCCAGCGCCTGCTGGCAGAACCTGAGTTGACCCTCTTTTTCGCTGCGGCGCTTGCCAGCGACTATCTCGACACCCTGGAGATCACCACCAGCCGGCTGCTCCACCCCATCGCCTACAACATCGCCTATGAGCTATGGCGTGAGCGCCAGCGCACTCCGATGCTGGGATCGCGCAAGCGGGCCCATGAGGCGGCGCGCTTCGGCACCACCGAGCGGGTTTACCGCCGCGCCCTCAAGGAGCTGGTCGAACAGGGCATAATTGCCGACAGCAGTGACGGCCCCGTTATCGCCGATCTGGCCAAACTGCGCGCCTATCTCGATCTTTGATTTCCATTCATCCCATTTCGATTCACCCTGTCAGGAGTCACCATGTCTGCCCATCCCTATCCCGAATTCACCTTCTTCAGCCGCTTCGTTGCCGATATTCAGGCGGGCCGCAAGACCATCACCATCCGCGACGAGAGCGAGGCCAACTGGCAACCCGGCCAGCGGCTGGCGCTGTTTACCAACCCGGAGCACCAGCCCTTCGGCACCATAGAGGTGCTCTCGGTCAAGGCGGTCACCTTCGATGAACTGAATGACGAGCACGCCCGTCAGGAGAACATGACCCTCCCCGAGCTCAAACAGGTGATCCGCAATATCTACCCCGATCTGCCGCCGCTCTATGTGATTGAATTCAAAATGATTGCCTGAACCGGATTTGGCCTTTGCCGAGCGATGTGTTAATAGTGTCCTCTTTTGAATCAGGGAGGTGACCCGAGTGTTTGAGATAGCGAGCCTGAAAGAGGGGATGATGCACGGGGTCGAGCTGTTCCAGCTGCTGCTGGAGATCATCTCCATCGCCTGTGTGGTGATAGGGCTTGGCAAGACCCTCTGGCTGGCGGCAAGAGTGCGGGATCACCAGCCCGGTTTTCCGCGTATTCGTCTCTGCTTTGGCAGTTGGCTCATTCTGGCGCTGGAGTTCCAGCTCGCCGCCGACATCTTGGCCACCACGGTCGCACCGAGCAAGGAGGAGCTGATCCGCCTTGCCATCATCGCGGTGATCCGCACCTTCCTGAACTACTTCCTCGGCAAGGAGCTGGAAGCACAAGCGGAACGCCAGCAGGAACCAAACGCCGAGCAGGCCAAGGCTGCTCAATAGCCTGTATCGCTGCGGTGCATCAGCGCTAAGTGCCGTGCCATCCCGACCACCTCCGTGGCTCGGGATGGCGCCTGTGTGACCCTCCCCGCACTTTTGGAAATCAGCCAACAATGGAACCCTTTTCAAGGTTTCCCCTGCCCTGTTGAGGGCCAGATCATCTGGGTAAGATAGGAATAACTCCCCCTCAACCGGCCGCACTGATGAATACGCACTCCCTCCACACGCCCGATATCGACCTCGATAGCTGTGTCATCTATCAGATCTACCCCATGAGTTTTCAGGACAGCGATGGCGACGGACTGGGCGACATCAACGGCATCCGCCAGCGCCTCGGTTATCTGGCCACCCTCGGGGTCGATATGCTCTGGCTCACCCCCATCTATCGCTCCCCCAAGCGGGACAACGGCTACGACGTGGCGGACTACCGTGCCATCGACCCCGCCTTCGGCACCCTGACCGAGATGGAGCAGCTGATAGCCGAAGCGGCCGCCCACGGCATCGGCATCATGATGGATATCGTCGCCAACCACACCTCCACCGAGCACGAGTGGTTTATGAAGGCACTGGCCGGGGATCCCCGTTATCAGAGTTATTACGTGTTTCGCGACCAGGCCTTCGTTGACGCTCACCCCATTACCTCGATTTTTGACGGCAGCGGCTGGCAGTACGTGCCGGAGCTTGATCGCTACTACCTGCACAACTTCGATCCCAGTCAGGCCGATCTGGACTGGGATAACCCGGCGGTGCGGGCCGAGATGGCAGAGGTGATCAACTTCTGGCTGGGCAAAGGGATCAAGGGATTTCGCTTCGATGTGATCGACATGGTGAGCAAGGAGTGGGACCGACTGGCCATGAACAACGGCCCGCGCCTGCACGACTATATCCGCGAGCTCAATGCCGCCAGCTTCGGCGGCAAGGGGATCATTACGGTGGGGGAGACCTGGGGAGCCGATCTTGCCCATATGCAGAACTATTCGAACCACGATGGCAGCGAGTTCAGCATGGTGTTCAACTTCGAGCATCTGGGGCTGGGCAGTGACAAGTGGTCATCCCGCTTCGATCCCCTCGCCTTCAAGCGAGCCATGGCCCGCCACCAGCAAGGGCTACATGGCCGTGGCTGGAACAGCCTGTTTCTCGGCAACCACGACCTGCCTCGCGCCGTCTCCCGCTTTGGCGATGACAGGCCTGAGTGGCGGGAAACCAGCGCCAGGCTGTGGGCCATGGTGCTGCACATGATGCAGGGCACGCCCTTTATCTATCAGGGGGAGGAGCTGGCCATGACCAACCGCCACTGGCAGCCGGACGAGCTGCGCGATGTGGAGGCAATCAACTACCGCGCCAGCCAGTCAGGGCTGGATCCTGCCGAGCTGAGTCGGCGGCTCGATGCCATCAGCCGCGACAATGCCCGTACCCCGATGCAGTGGGATGCAGGTCCCCACGCCGGTTTCACCTCCACCACACCCTGGATTGCCCTCAATGCCAACCACGTCGAGATAAATGCTGACGAGCAGCTGGCCCGCCCCGACTCGCCGTTTCACTGCTATCGCCAGCTTATCGCCCTGCGCAAGGCCCACCCGGTCATTCGCCACGGCAATTTCGAGCTGCTGGATGGGGATGATCCCGAGCGCATCAGCTATCGCCGCCACTGGCAGGATCCGGCGAACGGCGAGCAGCACACCATGCTGCTGCTCGCCAATCTCACTGCGAACCCCTTGCCGATGCCCCACTTCGACAAGGTGACAGACAAGATGCGGTTGCTGCTGGCCAATTACCCTGGCGAACCACTGCCACTCTTCGCCCCTTATCAGTGTGCCATCTGGCTGCGAGTGGATCAGGATTAACCCCGTGCTGACGGGCCATGCCAATGGCCCGTCAATCGCCACGCCACCGGCTACCAGCAGAAAATCATTCCCCCACGCGGCGGGATTAAATTAACCACTATTACTGACTTATTAATTGATTATTTATCCCGTTTGATACGCTCTCATTGCCCCTCTTACTATGCCTGCGACCTATCCATTGCCGATGCAACTATCGGCCTTCAAACTGGCATAGCAAAGTGGAAAACAGATGATCACCACAGACGGGAATAACGCAGTCGCCTCGGTGGCGTACCGCACCAGCGAAGTCATCGCCATCTACCCCATCACCCCCAGCTCGGCCATGGCTGAGCAGTCGTCGGCCTGGTCGAGCGAGCGGGGCAAAAACCTTTGGGGGGATGTGCCCCGGGTTGTCGAGATGCAGTCGGAAGGGGGCGCCATCGCCGCCGTCCACGGCGCCCTGCAGACCGGCGCGCTGGCGACCTCGTTTACCTCGTCGCAGGGTTTGCTGCTGATGATCCCCAACCTCTACAAGCTGGCGGGTCAGCTCATCCCCTTCGTGCTCCATGTGGCGGCGCGCACCGTGGCGACCCACGCGCTATCTATCTTTGGCGATCACTCGGACGTGATGGCGGTGCGCCAGACCGGCTGTGCCATGCTCTGTGCCAGCAATGTGCAGGAGGCGCAGGACTTTGCCCTGATCTCCCAGATAGCGAGCCTCAACAGCCGCCTCCCCTTTATCCACTTCTTCGACGGCTTTCGTACCTCTCACGAGATCGCCAAGATAGCGCCGCTCGCTGACGACACCCTGCGTGCCCTGCTGCCCGCAGATGCCATCCGAGCCCATCGTGACCGGGCGCTCACCCCCGACAAACCGGTCATTCGCGGCACTGCCGCCAACCCGGACACCTACTTCCAGTGCCGGGAGGCGAGCAACCCCTGGTATGACGCCGCCTATGGCCATGTGAGCGAGGCGATGCAGGCTTTTGGCGAGCAGACCGGCCGCCACTACCGGCCGTTTGAATATGTCGGCCACCCGCTGGCGGAGCGGATTGTGGTGCTGATGGGCTCGGCGATTGGCACCTGTGAAGAGGTGATCGAGCGCCTGCTGGCCCAAGGGGAGAAGGTAGGTCTGGTGAAGGTACGGCTGTTCCGTCCCTTCTCGGCCAAGCACCTGCTGGCCGCGATTCCCGAGAGTGCCCACACCATCGCCGTACTGGATCGCACCAAGGAGTCGGGCGCACAGGCCGAGCCCCTCTATCTCGACGTGATGACGGCGCTTGCCGAAGCGGTCAGCCGGGGCGAGCGGGCAAGCCTGCCACTGGTCATCGGCGGCCGCTACGGCCTCTCCTCCAAAGAGTTCGGCCCCGCCTGCGCGCTGGCGGTGTTTGCCGAACTGGCGCAAGAAAACCCGCGCCCGCGCTTTACCGTCGGCATCTTCGATGACATCACAGGTCTCTCGCTACCGCTGCCCGCGCTCAATTCGCAAAGCCCCATCCACAGCCAGCAACACAAGCTGGAGGCGCTCTTTTACGGTCTTGGCAGCGATGGCACCGTCTCGGCGGCCAAGAACAGCATCAAGATCCTCGGCAACCACACCGACCTCTATCCGCAGGGCTATTTCGTCTACGACTCCAAGAAGGCGGGCGGCCTCACCGTCTCTCACCTACGGGTGGGCGAGCGGCCGCTCCAATCGGCCTATCTGGTGGAAGAGGCGGACTTTATCGGCTGCCATCAGTGGCAGTTTGTCGACAAGTACCGGATGGCGGAGCGCTTGAAAGCGGGCGGCATCTTCCTGCTCAACACCCCCTACAGCGAAGCGGATATCTGGCAACGTCTCCCCAGCGAGGTGCAGCATGCCCTGCGCGAGAAAGAGGCGCGTTTCTACATCATCAACGCCGCCAAAATTGCCCGCGACTGCCAGCTCGGCAACCGCATCAATACCGTGATGCAGATGGCCTTCTTCCAGCTCAGCGCCATCATCCCCCCCGCAGAGGCGACCAGCCTGCTGAAGCAGGCTATCGCTACCAGCTATGGCAGCAAGGGACAAGCGCTGGTCGAACGCAACTGGCAGGCTCTGGAGGCAACCTGCGCCGCACTGACCAGGGTGCAACTTGGCGAGCTGGATCCTGCCAGCCGCCCGCGCCCACCGGTGGTTTCGGCCAAGGCCCCCGACTTTGTCCAGACCGTCACCGCCGCCATGCTGGCGGGGCTGGGTGACAGCCTGCCGGTCTCCGCCTTCCCGCCGGATGGCACCTGGCCGGTCGGTACTACCCGCTGGGAGAAGCGCAACATCGCCAAGGAGATCCCCATCTGGGAAGCGGAGCTCTGTACCCAGTGCAACTACTGCGTCGCCGCCTGTCCCCACTCGGCCATTCGCGCCAAGGTGGTAGAACCGGATGCACTGGCCGCTGCTCCCGCTACCCTGGATGCGCTGGATGTGAAATCCCGTGACATGCGCGGCCAGCAGTACGTGCTGCAGGTGGCGCCGGAGGATTGCACCGGCTGCAATCTCTGCGTTGAGGTGTGCCCGGCCAGGGATCGCAGCAACCCGGATCGCAAGGCGATCAATATGGCTTCGCGCCTCGATCACCTCGACGAGCAGAAGGCCAACTACGACTTCTTCCTCGACCTGCCAGAGCGCAGCGCCGAGCAGCTGGAGCGCATCGACATCCGCACCTCCCAGCTCATCTCGCCGCTGTTTGAATACTCGGGCGCCTGCTCCGGCTGTGGCGAGACCCCCTATATCAAGCTGTTGACCCAGCTCTATGGCGATCGGCTGCTGATTGCCAACGCCACCGGCTGCTCGTCCATTTATGGTGGCAACCTGCCTACCACCCCCTACACCACCAACGCCGACGGGCGTGGGCCGGCCTGGGCCAACTCGTTGTTTGAAGACAACGCCGAGTTCGGACTGGGCTTCCGTCTTACCGTCGATCAGCACAGGGAGCGGGTGCGCCGTCTGCTGGCGAGCCTGGGCGACACCATACCGGCAGCGCTGCGCGAGGCGCTCGGCGATGCCACCCTGCCGGTTTCCGAGCAGCGGGCCCATATCCAGCAGTTGCGAGCGCTTCTGCAGGAGAGCCAGACCCCGGCAGCCCAAGAGCTGGCTCGCGATGCAGACTATCTGGTGGAAAAATCGGTCTGGCTCATCGGCGGCGATGGCTGGGCCTACGACATCGGCTTTGGCGGGCTCGACCATGTGCTGAGTCTGGGGGAGAACATCAATGTGCTGGTACTCGACACCCAGTGCTACTCCAACACCGGCGGCCAGCAGTCGAAGGCGACGCCACTCGGTGCCATTACCAAGTTTGGCGAGCAGGGCAAGCGCAAGGGGCGCAAGGATCTCGGGGCCAGCGTGATGATGTATGGTCACGTCTATGTGGCGCAGATCTCCCTCGGTGCCCAGATGAACCAGACCGTGAAGGCGATTCAGGAGGCGGAAGCCTACCCGGGGCCGTCGCTCATCATCGCCTACAGCCCCTGCGAGGAGCATGGCTACGACATGGCCGAGAGCCACGAGCAGATGAAACAGCTGACTGCCACCGGTTTCTGGCCTCTCTACCGCTTCGATCCGCGCCGCGCTGACGAGGGCAAGTTGCCGCTGGCACTCGACTCGCGGGCACCCAATGCCTCGCTGGCCGAGACCTTGCGCCATGAGCCCCGCTTCCAGCGGCTGGAGCGCCAGCTGCCGGAGGTGGCCAGCCAGCTCTATGAAGAGGCAGAGCAGGAGGCCAATCGCCGCTTCGCCTGGCTGAGCCAGCTGGCGGGCAAGGAGAGTCCGGCGCAGGAGTAACCTGAGAATGGCTTGATGGCAACAGCCACTCTATTCGCCAAATAACAATCAGGGCTCCCCGCGGGGAGCCCTGATGCTAGCTATGGTGAGCCTATGTCGGCGCAGGTCAAATCAGGCGCTGATAGAGGCCAGCTCATGGCGCTTCAACGCCAGCAGGGTGATGAGCAGAGCCAGCGTGGCGATCAGTGCCATGCCGATATAGGTCGCGCTGAAGCCCGGGGCCAGCAGATCGGGGGCGAGCCGGCTCAGATCGCCACCGCTGCCAGCAGGCAGGCGCAAGTGGAACAGCATGGAGCAGATAGCCACGCCGACGGCACCGCCGAGCTCCCGCCCGAAGTTGAACAGCGACATGCCGATGCCGCGATCCTGCCGCGGCAGGGCATTCTGCACCACCACCGAGAGGGCGGGCAGCACCAGACCGAGACCAATACCGGCAAACCCGAGCGCCAGTCTGACCCAGGCATCGAAGTGGATCTGCCACAGAGCCACTGCCGCGAGGCCAAAGCCCACCGCGACAAAGCTCTTGTAGTGACCGGTACGGCCAATCAGCTTGCCGCCGACAAAGGCCCCAGCGGTGATGCAGATCATGAAGATGACCATGATGGCGCCGCTCTCGCTGGCGCTCATCCCCTTCTGCCACTGCATCTGCAACGGCAGATAGACCAGCACGGCAAACATCAGCAACTGGGAGAGCATCACCAGCAGCACACTCACCAGATAGCCGGGCAACCGGGCCAGATGGGCGGGCAATATGGGGTCGTGGGCGCGCCGTTCAATCAGAATCAGCAGCAGCAATGCAACGCCCAGCGCCGCCGAAAGCCAGACGGCGGGCAGCGCCGCTTCCGGCGAGAGCAGCAACAGGGTGAGCGTGGTGACGGTAATCAGCAGACCCGCCCCCTTCCAGTCGAAGCGACTGTGGCGACGCACGTTGAGCTGCTTGAGGTTGCGGTTGATGAGAAAGACTGCCAGCGCCCCGAGCGGCAGATTGATCCAGAAGATCCAGCGCCAGCTGAGCTGCTCGGTGAAGTAGCCGCCGAGCAAGGGGCCAGCGATACTGGAGACCGCATAGACCGCCGAAATGTAGCCCTGATATTTGCCCACCTCCCGCGGCGGAATGGTGTCGGCAATCACGGTAAACGCGAGGGCAATCAGACCGCCGCCCCCCAGCCCTTGCAGCACCCGCGCTGCCAGCAGGGTCTGCAGATCCTGGGAAAGAGCACAGGCCACCGAGCCCGCCAGAAACAGGCCGATGCCGATATTGAGCATCCGCACCCGACCAAAGAGATCGCTCAGCTTGCCATAGAGGGGCAGCACGGCGGTGGCCGCCAGCAGGTAGGCGGTGACCACCCAGGTGAGGGCGGCACCGGCATGCAGCTCGGCGCCAATCATGGGCAGCGGGGTAGTGACGATGCTCTTTTCCAGTGAACCGAGCGCGATCACAACCGCCACACTGGAGAAGATGGTTTTGGGGGACATTTTCGAGGTCATAAGCGGACTCGCAGATCTGATATGCCAAAGTATCCGGCAATGAACGGATTATTGTCTCACAAATCAGCAAGAGATAGAAAAAACGGCGGCCACAATCTGCCCAACCATGAGGCCGATCCCACAAAACGCCGACCGTTTCTGCTAGCCTGCCCTATTTGATTCGAGGAGCCCCCATGAGCGAGCGTGAGCAGTACGGGTTTGATCACTACGATGCCCTGATTTTCGATATGGATGGCACTTTGGTAGATTCCATGCCCCTCCATCTGGATGCCTGGGAGCTTACCTGCGCCGAATTCGGCATCCCCTTCGAGCGGGATCAGCTCTATCAGTACGGCGGCATTCCCACCCGCAAGATCATCGCCATGCTGGCCGAGCAGCAGGGGCTGACGGTGGATGTCGAGGCTTTTACCCGTCGCAAGATTGCCCTCTATATGGAACATATCGACAAGGTCAGCGTCTTTCCCAAGATGTGGGAGCTGGTCAGGCACTATCACGGCAAGGTCAAGATGGGGATTGGCACCGGCTCACCGCGCAATCAGGCGGACTCCATCCTCAAAAGCACCGGGCTCGATGCCTATATCTCTGTGGTGGTCAGCGCCGATGATGTCACCAACCACAAACCGCATCCCGACACCTTCTTGCGGGTGGCCGAGCTGCTCGGCGCCAATCCCGCCAACTGTCTGGTGTTTGAAGATACCCGGATCGGGCTTGAGGCTGGCAAGGCGGCAGGGATGGATACTCTACTGGTAATGGAAGGCGAACTGCACCAGAGGTAGATCGCAAGCGGACAGCGGCAACATGGCGCCACCTCGATGGTGCCATGATGCTGTTCAACTCGCGGATAAAGGGTTCTCCTGCAAACAGGAGACGAGCGTCGGCCCAGTGGCAACTGTCAAGGAGAGTGCATCGACCATGGCTTCCTCCTTCCATGCCTGATGCTGGCGCAACAACGCCAGTGCTTCAACCGGCGTATCTGCAAAGATGGGGGCCGCCATGGCGGCAAATCCCTGCTCAACCAGTTGACGACGCTCATCGCTATAGCGCGGGGCATTGGCATCGAGATAGGTAAGCGCCTGGCCCAGCGTGAAAAAGTGATAGTTGGGCATCGAATGACCCTCAAAAATAAAGTGCCATTCTACTCCTTTCTGCTCCATTTCCAGCCTTAAACCCTTGTCCATCCGGTGATCTCGTTCACATTTTTGTTAACAATCCCGCAGACAACCATGCCACGGCAGCTGGCCTCGCCCGCGACCCTTTCATCCCTGGCAGGCTGTAGACTACAACCGGCGCAGAGAGCCCGATCCATAGCGCTGCGTCGAGCCAACGTCATCCTCTCTTGACCATGCCGCACCCGGTCAGCCGATATATTGCCAACCCTGGTCACCTCGATATGGGACCACTGGGCTGTGTCACGCATATTTCACCAGATACATAAAAAGATAAAAACGCTCCGAGTCTTGGCCAACCGTCAGCCTACCGATAATTAACAAGCATCCCCCATGCAAATATTTGAATTATATTCCAGCCACATCTTTAACTACTGTTACAGTAATGTCTGCTAACATATTTTTGCGCGGCAAGATAGATGACTAAAAAAACATAAAGTACATATCTATGCACAATAAAATAGTTTGATGGCAGCTTGATGCATCGCATTAACCCTTTCTTTACACTCCTTCACTGCCAAGGTATCTGCCCCAACCCCCGCCCGGACTGGACTATTGCTCGATGCATGGCCATTGGCGGACAAACAGGTGACTATTCAGCATGAATTGAATAGCAATCACATTAAATTTGCACCCATTGAGCCATCTCATAGAAATGCAATCAGCGGTTTGCAACCCCTGATAGCCACTCATAGAATCGCAGCGTCTGAAATATCTACCCTGTCCTCTCCTCCCTTATTGCTCTCAGTAATTGAGTGGATCACAAATAATAACCGGGGATGCCGCCGCTGGCGCAGTGGCCATGGCGCACAACGAGATGGGGTAAACCTGTACCTGAATGAACAACAAATATTAAAAAGAGGCATATCTATGAGTGGCACCATCATCAAGTCGGCAAGAAATACCCCCCATGCACCCCAGGATCTGGGCCCCTGCACCCAAACGGTGGCGTTTTCTCATTACAACAATATCTCCGCCCAGCTGCCGGTCGATCCCGCCACCGGCAAGATGGTAAGCGGCGATGTCACCGCGCAGGCCAGACAGTGCCTGAGCAACCTCAAGGCGATCATCGAGAGCATCGGCCATGTGATGGACGATATGGTGAAAGCGACCATCTTCCTGAAAGAGATGGCGGATCTGGAGGCGGTCAACGCCGTCTATCGCGAATTCTTCCCGGGCTATCTGCCGACCCGCACCACCCTCGCCGTCGCCGCCCTGCCGCTGGGTGCGCTGGTGCAGATTGATGCCATCATCTCCAACGGCGAAGGCACCTTCCCGCAAGATCCTTGCCCGCTGGTGAAGCTCGCCCGCAACAGTGACAAGGCGCCGCACAATCCGCTCTCCACCCATACCGTGGCCTTCTCCCACTACAACAATATCGGCGCCCAGCTGCCGGTGGATGCAGCCTCGGGCCAGCTGGTTGCTGGTGGCATCAAGGAGCAGGCGGGCCAGTGCCTGCGCAATATCAAGGCGGTGCTGGAGAGCATCGACGTGCCGTTTGACGATATCGTCAAGGTCACCGTCTATCTGACCGATCTGGCCGATCTGGAGGCCGTCAACGAGGTCTACACCACCTTCTTCCCCGACTCTGCCATTGCCCGCGCCGTGGCCTACCTGCCTGCCCGCTCGGTGGTCAGTGCCGCCGCCCTGCCCATGGGGGCACGGGTGCAGATGGATGCGGTCATCTCCCACGGTGACGGCACCCCGCCGCAACTGGTGGAAGATCGTCACAATCTGGTGATCCGCGCCCGCAATACCGACAAGGCACCGCGCAGCCCCTTGCACACCCAGACCGTCGCCTTCTCCCACTACAATCATCTCTCTGCCCAACTGCCGATTGACCCCGCAACCAGCAAGATCCTGGCTGGCTGCATCAAGGAGCAGACCGCCCAGTGCCTGAGCAATATCAAGGCGATTGTGGAGAGCATCGGCCATGTGATGGACGATATCGTCAAGGTGAATATCCAGCTCGCCAATATCGCGGATCTGGATGCGGTCAACGCCATCTACACCAAATACTTCCCGGGTTATCTGCCTGCCCGCACCGTATTCGGGGTCAGTGAGCTGCCCGCTGGCGCCCTGGTGCAAATTGATGCGGTGATGTCCAACGCGGAAAGCACCCCGCCGCAGGCGTAAAGGTTGCGGAAATAAAAAAAAGACCGGCTGATGGCCGGTCTCTTTTTACATGCCAGACAAAGGGGTAGCCCCTCAGCCCTCAATATCGCGGTTCCTGATCGCCACTCTGACCGCCTCTGCCGTGGTGGCTACACCGAGTCGACGGAGAGCACTGCGCAGATGGTTCTCGACCGTGCGCACCGAGAGTTTCAGGGTGGTGGCGATATCGGCATGGCGCCAACCCCGGGAGACCCACTCCAGCACTTCGCGCTCGCGCCCAGTGAGGCCACGCTCGTGACCCGCTACCGGCATCTCCATCAGCCGACGAGCTGCATGAAAAGCCGCCGCCGCGATCAGCGCAAGGCCAACCCGAGTGTGGGAGCTGGCATCGCGCCGCCAAAGCTCATCGCCCCTTCCAGTCCCAACGGCCCATAGACGGGTACCTGCAAGCCATGTCGGCCCGGCCCCTCAGGCTGGCGAACGATACGGTACTGCTCACCAACGGCACCAACCGTTTTGCTCCAGAAGAAGGGCTGGTCTCGCTCCCTGATATGCATCGCCATCGGGCACTCGCGCATATAGGCATGCAGGTCGACCGCCTCGCCGCTCTCCAGCCACTCCCCTCCAGCCAGTAGAGATGCTCGACCACCCCCTCCTCGCTGGCACTGATGGAGAAGAGCGCAAAGCGGTGATACCCCAGCGGAGCGGCAAAGGTGCGCACCAGTTGCTGGATCTCCTCCAGCCGCTGGCACCCTTCCAGCGCCACCGCGACCTGCAATGCATTCGCTGGCGATGACGACAACCTCATCGCTTGGCAACCGCCTCCAGCAAGGTGGTGGCGGCCAGCTTGCCGAGGTTATTACCAGCCAGCGGGCTGTCACCGGTCAGCAGATTGCGATCCCGGCACACCTCTCCCGAGATGCCGTTGTTGACGATCTCGAAGCCTATCTCTTTGAGCTTCTCGCCAAACTTCCAGGTGAGGTGGCCCGGCATATAGCCAATTGCCGGGGTCTGGGCATCCAGCTCGTCGGGGAAGGCGCAGATCTTGTAGCCCGCGAAGGTCTCTGGATTGGCCACCGCCAGCAGCGCAGCAGGCCCGTGACAGAGGGAGATGATGAAGCGATCGTTGGCCATCGCCCACTCCAGCAGCGCTTTCACCTCGGCACTCTCCGGCAGCCCCATCAGGGCGCCGTGCCCGCCGGGAATAAAGACGCCGATATAGTCGGAGTCGGCAGCCAGCGCATCTTTCAGCAGATCAGCCAGCTTGGCCGGTTGGCGGAACTGCGCCTGATATTTGGCATAGAGCCCCAGCACCTCTTCATCTTCGCCGGGCATGGCCCACCACTCGAACTTGACCGGATTGCCGGAGAGGGTGGCCACATCAAAGGCAAAGCCCGCCTTGTCGAGGTGATACATGGGCAGCAGGGTTTCGACCGGATGGTTGCCGGTGGAAAACAGGGTGCCGTTGTCGGTGGGCAGATAACGCTCATCGGCCCCGATCAGCAGGATCTTCCAGCGCCCCTCCCGATAGGGAGCGGGATAGTCGGCCCCGGCAAGGTCAGATTTGCGCGAGGTGAACTGGCTCAGGGAGTAGGGCGACGGGAAGAAGGCATTCTGCTCTGCCGGATCCGGGGTCGGTTGTTTATCGTCAACAAGCATGTCGGTCATGGGTCAAGCTCCAGTAGTGGTGGACTCGGTCTCACAGTATTGACTGTCAGAGACCAAGTAAATGAGGGTTTTCCCTCAACCGCCATGACTATGGCAAGAGGTGTGACCACGCTGCGACAAAACCTGAACAGAATCCCCGCCAGACTTAGGCCATCGCGGCAAATGCCCTGACGATGGCATCCATGACCGCCCTGACCCGCGCGGCATGCTGCACATCCTGATGGGTCACCAACCACACATCGTAGGATTGCTGTAACTGCCGCTCGGGCCAGACCCGCACCAACCCGGCTTGCTCTGCGAGCGGAACCGCTACCTCGCCAAGCCCCAGCCCCATCAACAGGGCCTGACGCAGCATCAGGCTGGTATTGACTCCCGCAGCGACCGTGGCCCCCTCGGCCGCCTCTTCGAGCATCATTGGCGAGCGAGCGCTCTGCCAGTGGGGCTCATACACCACCAGCGAATGGCCCGCAAAACCGGTGCCCGCTTCGGGAATGCCATGGCGAACCAGATAGTCGGCGGAGGCATACAACCCGACCGGCCAGGAGGCCAGCTTGCGGATAATCAGGTCAGGATTGTCCGGCTTCACCGTCCGGATCGCGATATCCGCTTCCCGCAGGGACAGATTGACCACCTGGGTCGAGGTATTGAGGATGACCCTGATATCGGGATAACGCTGATGCAGCTCGGTCAGGGCCGGTATCAGAAAATCCATCCCCAGGGTGTCTGTGGTCGCCACGCTGACCTCACCGACCAAGCGGTTGTCGACCCCTTGCGCCGCCCGCACAAAATCAATGGCCGCCAGCTCCATCTGCTGGGCGCTGGCCAGCACTATCTCCCCGACATGGGTCAGCACATACCCTTTGGATGTGCGGAGAAACAGCGTGGCCGCCAGACGATGCTCCAGTGCGGCAATCCGTCTGCCAATGGTGGCCTGATCGACCCCGACTACACGGGCGGCGCCTCGCAGGCTCCCTTCCCGATGCAACGCCAGAAAAATTTTCGCATCATCCCAGTTCATCACGACTCCCGGTTGAAATGCATTTTTGCATTACAGATAAAGGATAATACTGCGTTTATTCATCAGTAATCTCCACTATCTTGGTGCTCATCCCATCCGGGGAACCGCATATCACCTCGTTACAAGGAGCCGCTGATGCATAACGCCTATTCCATTCCCGCCACCATGAGCGCGGTAGAGATTACCCAGCCAGGTGGCCCCGATGTCTTGCAACTGACCACCCGCGCCACACCGGCGCCCAAGCCCGATGAGGTCTTGATCCGGCACTATGCGACCGGCATCAATGGGCCGGATGTGATGCAGCGCAAAGGGCTCTACCCGCCTCCGGCAGGGGCATCGGATATTCCCGGGCTGGAGGTCGCCGGGGTCGTGGTCGCCAAGGGGGAGCAGGTGGACCATCTCAAGGTTGGCGACAAGGTCGCCGCACTGATTTCGGGTGGCGGCTATGCCGAATACAGCGTCGCCCACCAGAGCAATGTCCTGCCCCTGCCGCCCGGATTGAGCTTTGTCGAAGCCGCGGCACTGCCGGAAACCTTTATGACGGTCTGGTCAAATATGTTTGAACGGGGCCAGTTTAAAAAAGGCGACATCATCTTGATTCATGGCGGCGCCTCCGGCATCGGCACGACCGCCACCATGCTGGCCAAGGCATTTGGCGCCGCAAAAATCATCACCACGGTCGGCTCACCCGAGCAGCAGGCCGCCAGCATCAAGCTGGGCGCCGATGTGGCCGTGCTCTATAAGGAGGAGGATTTTGTCGAGGCAGTGCATGCAGCCACCGATGGCCATGGCGCCGACATCATTCTCGATATCATTGGCGGGGAGTATGTCGCGCGCAACTATGCGGCGGCCGCCATCAATGGCCGCATAGTCCAGATCGGCATTATTGCGGGCGCCGCCCCCAATCTGGATCTGTTTCCCATGCTGCAAAAGCGGCTGACCCATATCGGATCCACCCTGCGCTCGCGTACTCCGCAAGAAAAAGCCGAACTGATTGCCCAGTTGCCAACTCATGTCTGGCCATTTATCGAACGCGGTGAGGTCAAACCGCAGGTTTACCAGACCTTCCCGCTGCATGAGGCCGCCGCCGCCCACCATTTGCTGGATTCAGGCCGTCATATCGGCAAGCTGGTATTAACCATGGCGCCGTTGTCGTCAGATTGATAAAGCCCATCGTGGAGCAGGCCGAGGTGGATGCGGTGATATCCAACGCCGAAAACATCCCACCGCATGTGTAAGGTTTGTTGAAATAAAAAAGAGACCGGCTATATGCCGGTCTCTTTTTTGGTAAAAGGGAGGAACATTATTTTTATTGATTCGCCTTAAAAACGCGAACGTCCGATTACGCTTCGCTAATCGAACCTACTAGCTACGTTCAATAATTAAAAAAGCACCAGCTTAGGCCGGTGCTTTTTCTGAAACGAAAAGAGAACAACAATATATTTTAATTGTCATTTGAATGATTTTTCATTCGTTCATAGACATGTTCATGGGCTGCACTTGAAATATCACACCCCATAGTCCTCCTTCCAAGGTTTTTGGCTGCAACCAAGGTTGAACCTGAACCAAAGAATGGATCTACAACCAAATCATCATGACTGGAGCTCTGAGATATAAGAGTCTCTAATAATGCAACAGGTTTTTCTGTAGGATAGCCACGATGCACTCGTTTACACTCCAGAACATCAGGTATACCCAAGTCGTTTAGTTTTCTTTTCCCTTTCTCAAAGAAAAGAATAAATTCATACTTGGCCCGATAATGATACCCCATACCAATTGCCATTTTATTCCAAACGATTGGTTTCCAAAATTTAAAACCAACCTTCTCCGCAATTGGTTTTACATAAAACATCGTTTCTTGATCGCAGAAAAGATAGAAATGTGAGTTTTTCTTTAACACTCGATAAAGCTCTAAAAATAAGCTTTCGAAACGTTCATTAGGGAAAATATCAAACCATTGATTACTTGATCCTTCACTTACTTTAAGACGAGTTGTCGTTCCTATTTTCCGATGCTTCTCAAGAGATTCATAAGGAGGGTCAGTAATAACAAGATCAACGCTTGCATCCGCAAGCGTCGACAACCATTTCACAGCATCATCACAAAATAGATTCATTTTATCTGCTTAATAAAGAACTACAGGGTCTACCATTCGAGTATACCGTTGATGGTGCCCCAGGGTCTAATGTCCGGCAATCGACACAATAGCTCTGATCACCCTGAGGATTAGCAGGTGTCCTACGTGCAGGTGTTTGTCCAAAAGCCTCCGGATGACGATGAAATACATGCTCCTGCCCATTGGTAGCAGAGCAACGAGGACATGACTTGTACTCATTACCCAATTCATCATACTTATGTAAAACACCAACATTTAAACGCTGGCCACAACATTGGCAAGGCATATCGAAGCTCCTTATTCTAGCTTTCAAGTCTAAGAGTAAATAAACACTCAAATTTAACAGTATTGACACATAACATATCAGCACTAAGACTCAAACTAACACCAGCTAAGGGCTATATGAAGCCTCTCACTCTTATTTTGAGATCCTCATCATTGGCGGATCAATATATATACAGCCGTGTGTTCCGATACACCTAAAAAAGCGCCTCCCAAGGGAGGCGCTTTTCAGTTCAATACAAAGCAATCAGCGATTACAGGGATTCAGCGGTCGCAACCACGTTTTCCACGGTAAAGCCGAATTCCTTGAACAGCAGCTCGGCCGGTGCAGACTCACCGAAGGTGGTCATACCGATGATCTTGCCGCCGAAACCGACGTACTTGTACCAGTAGTCAGCGATGCCGGCTTCGATGGCCACACGCTTGGTGACGGAGGACGGCAGGACGGACTCTTTGTACTCGGCAGACTGGGCGTCGAACACGTCGGTAGACGGCAGAGAGACCACGCGCACGGCACGGCCCTTGGCAGTCAGCTGCTCATAGGCAGCAACGGCCAGTTCCACTTCGGAACCGGTGGCGATCAGGATCAGCTCCGGAGTACCGGCGCAATCCTTCAGCACGTAACCCCCCTTGGCGGTGTCAGCCAACTGCTGGGCAGTACGGTCCATCTGGGCCAGGTTCTGACGAGAGAAGATCAGAGAGGTCGGGCCGTCGGTACGCTCGATGGCGTGTTTCCAGGCGATGGCAGATTCAACCTGGTCACACGGACGCCAGGTGCTCATGTTCGGAGTCAGACGCAGGGAGGCGATCTGCTCAACCGGCTGGTGAGTCGGGCCATCTTCACCCAGACCGATAGAGTCGTGGGTGTAAACGAAGATGGCGCGCTGCTTCATCAGGGCGGCCATGCGCAGGGCGTTGCGGGCGTACTCCATGAACATCAGGAAGGTAGCGCCGTAGGGGATGAAACCACCGTGCAGGGCGATACCGTTCATGATGGCGGACATGCCGAACTCGCGTACACCGTAGTGGATGTAGTTGCCGGAGGCATCGTCGTTGGTCAGGGACTTGGAGCCGGACCACATGGTCAGGTTGGACGGAGCCAGGTCAGCAGAGCCGCCCATGAACTCCGGCAGCAGCTTGCCGAAGGCTTCCAGAGAGTTCTGGGACGCTTTACGGGTCGCAATCTTGGCCGGGTTGGCTTGCAGGGTTTCGATGATCTTGGCGGATTCGGCAGCCCAGTTGGCCGGCAAGTCGCCTGCGGTGCGGCGCTTGAATTCGGCAGCCAGCGTCGGGTGAGCGGCTTCATAGGCGGCGAACTTGGCAGCCCAGTCGGCTTCCAGTGCAGCGCCCTTCTCCTGAGCGTTCCACTCGGCAGCGATATCGGCCGGGATAACGAACGGCGCGTGGTCCCACTTCAGGAAGGCACGAGCAGCGGCGATCTCGTCGTTGCCCAGCGGTGAGCCGTGGCAGTCGTGAGAACCGGATTTGTTCGGGGAGCCGTAACCGATGATGGTGCGGCAGCAGATCAGGGTCGGCTTGCCGGTCTCGGCCTTGGCGGCTTCGATGGCGGCATTGATGGCTTCCGGGCTGTGACCGTCAACAGCCGGGATAACGTGCCAGCCGTAAGCTTCGAAACGCTTGACGGTGTCGTCGGTGAACCAGCCTTCTACGTGACCGTCGATGGAGATACCGTTGTCATCCCAGAACGCGATCAGTTTGCCCAGTTGCAGGGTACCTGCCAGGGAGCACGCTTCGTGGGAGATACCTTCCATCAGGCAGCCGTCGCCCATAAAGGCGTAGGTGTAGTGGTCAACGATGTCGTGGCCCGGCTGGTTGAACTGCTCAGCCATGGCTTTCTCGGCGATCGCCATACCAACGGCGTTGGTGATGCCCTGACCCAGCGGGCCAGTGGTGGTTTCCACGCCCGGTGCATAGCCGTACTCCGGGTGACCCGGGGTGCGAGAGTGCAGTTGGCGGAAGTTTTTCAGATCGTCGATGGAGAGGTCATAACCGGAGAGGTGCAGCAGGGAGTACAGCAGCATGGAGCCGTGGCCGTTGGAGAGAATGAAACGGTCGCGGTCGGCCCACTTGGGGTTGTTCGGGTTATGTCTGAGGTGGCTACGCCACAGCACTTCGGCGATATCCGCCATTCCCATGGGGGCGCCCGGGTGACCGGAGTTGGCTTTTTGAACGGCATCCATACTCAATGCACGAATGGCATTGGCAAGCTCTTTACGAGAAGGCATCTGAATCTCCTGCGATTGCTTCATTTGATGGCCAAGATTAAGGCGCGTTATTGTCCCAGCAGGGCGCGCGGCGTGCAAATATTATCTGGATGAATAAAGTGGCTTTGGGAGGACAATCGCTTTTCTTGCCCTCTATTGGCCAAAGCAACCAGAGAAAAACGTTTGATTTCCATCCCTTTCGGGATAGGAGAGCACCGCTTGTGACCCATTGGACACTGCGCGACAAAATAGTGCTGGCAATCGCGGGGGGCGCTAATTAATATAGACGTCCAGATGTAGATACCTCTACACCATCCCATTCACCCGGTTATTGCTGTGGCGATAACCCAGACAAGCTGAGATTCATATCATGGCAAAGCTGTTTACTTCCGAGTCGGTCTCCGAAGGCCATCCAGACAAGATTGCGGACCAGATCTCCGATGCGGTACTGGACGCCATCCTCAAGCAAGATACCAAGGCCCGTGTCGCCTGCGAGACCCTGGTCAAGACCGGTATGGTCATGGTGGCCGGCGAAGTAACCACCTCTGCCTGGGTTGATATCGAAGAGATCGTGCGTGATACCGTGCGTGAAATCGGCTACACCCACTCCGACATGGGCTTCGACGCTGACTCCTGCGCCGTGCTGAACGCCATCGGCAAGCAGTCCCCGGACATCAACCAAGGTGTTGACCGCAGCGATCCGCTGGAGCAGGGCGCTGGCGACCAGGGCCTGATGTTCGGCTACGCCACCAACGAAACCGACGTGCTGATGCCGGCCCCCATCACCTACTCTCACCTGCTGGTGAAGCGTCAGGCTGAAGTGCGCAAGAACGGCACCCTGCCGTGGCTGCGTCCGGATGCCAAGAGCCAGCTGACCTTTGCCTACGACGACGCAGGCAAGATCATCGGTGTCGATGCCGTTGTACTGTCTACCCAGCACGCTGAATCCATCAGCCACAAGGATCTGGTTGAAGCGGTACGCGAAGAGATCATCAAGCCGGTGCTGCCGGCCGAGTGGGTCAACAAGGACACCAAATACTTCATCAACCCGACCGGCCGTTTCGTTATCGGCGGCCCGATGGGTGACTGCGGTCTTACCGGTCGCAAGATCATCGTCGACACCTACGGCGGCATGGCTCGTCACGGTGGTGGCGCCTTCTCCGGTAAGGATCCGTCCAAGGTTGACCGCTCCGCTGCCTACGCCGCCCGCTACGTTGCCAAAAACATCGTGGCCGCCGGTCTGGCCGATCGCTGTGAAATCCAGATCTCCTACGCCATCGGTGTGGCCGAGCCGACCTCCATCAGCGTCGAGACCTTCGGTACTGCCAAGGTTGCCGAGGATCTGCTGGTCAAGCTGGTACGCGAGCACTTCGAACTGCGCCCGTATGGTCTGATCGAAATGCTGGATCTGAAGCGCCCAATCTATCAGGCCACCGCTGCCTACGGTCACTTCGGTCGCGACGAGTTCCCGTGGGAGCAGACTGACAAGGCCGAACTGCTGCGTTCCGCCGCTGGCCTGTAAGGCTCGCTGTTGTGATAAAAGGGGAGCCTGGCTCCCCTTTTGCTTATCCGCCATTTGACGAGATGTTGATGTCTGCCACCCCTGCCCAGCTTGTCGCCCTGCTGCAACAACGCGTAGAAGCCTGCTTTGTGCAAGCCGAGGCGCGCCTTGGCCGCACCTTCCCCCGCCCGCGGATCTACTGCAATATGCGGGGCCGGGCGGCAGGATCGGCGCGGCTGCAAACCTGGGAGCTGCGCTTCAATCCTGCCCTCTATCAGGCCAACCAGCAGGCGTTTCTGGATGAGGTGGTGCCCCACGAGGTGGCCCATCTGCTGGTCTATGCCCTATGGGGTGACGGGCACGGCAAAAACCGGGTGCTACCCCACGGCCGCCAGTGGCAGTCGGTGATGCGGGAGGTATTCGGCCTTGAGCCCAGAACCACCCACAGCTTCGATCTGGCGGTATTGGCCCAGCGCACCGTGCCCTATCGCTGTCACTGCCAGCAGCATCAACTCTCTATTCGCCGTCACAACAAGGTGGTGCGTGGCGAGGCCCGCTATCACTGCCGCCGCTGCAAGCAGCCGCTGGAGCGGGAACGGCCGGAGCCAGAGCAGTAAGCCAGCTTGTGTCGCGCCCCTGTGGTAGGGTGCCCGCCATCGTTCGTCAATCACCTCGTTTGCAAGGAATCCCATGCGTTTCATCTCCTCCCTCGCCCTGACCCTGCTGGCCGGTTTACCGCTGCTCAGCTCCCCCCTGCACGCCCAGACCTTTCGCGAAGCCAAGCAAGATCTGGTGAAGCTCTATCGCAGCCAACCTGCGGTCACCACCTTCTACTGCGGCTGTGACATCGACTATCAGGGCAAGAAAATGAGCCCGGATCTCGCCAGTTGCGGCTATGAGCCGCGCAAGCAGGCCAAGCGCGCCGCCCGCATCGAGTGGGAACACGTGGTCCCCGCCTGGGAGTTCGGCCACCAGCTGCAGTGCTGGCAGGATGGCGGTCGCAAGAACTGCGAAAAAGCGAGCCCCGAGTTCAACAAGATGGAGGGGGACATGCACAACCTCTTCCCCGCCATTGGCGAAGTGAACGGCGATCGGGCCAACTACCGCTTCTCCGACTGGAACGGCAAGCCGGATCAGTACGGCCAGTGTCAGATGCTGGTGGATTTCAAGGATCGTCGGGTGCAGCCGCCCAAGGGGCAGGTACGGGGCCAGATTGCCCGCGCCTACCTCTACATGAGCCAGCAGTATGGGCTGCGTCTGGCAGCGCAACAGCGTAAACTGTTTGAAGCTTGGGACAGGCAGTACCCGGCAGAGGGCTGGGAGTGCGAGCGCAACCGCCGCATCGGCAAGCTGCAGGGCAACACTAATCCCTTTATTGAAAAGCAGTGCCAATAACCCCATTTGACCAGGGAGGGGATCACCCCTCCTATCATGAAGCCCTTCCCTTCTGCCGCGTGAGCCTTGCTCACCGCAGGATATAAAGGGTTTCCAAGCAAGAGACTGACAAGCAGCCATGCGCATTCCACGTATCTATGAACCGGCCACCCTGCAAGTTGGCCAGACCATCGCCCTGTCGGAAGACGGCGCCAACCATATCGGCCGGGTACTGCGCATGCAGCCGGGCCAGCAGCTCGAGCTGTTCAATGGCGATGGCAATCAATATCCCGCCACCATCGCCAACGTCGGCAAGAAGTCGGTGGACGTGACCATCGACAGTTGTGACGCCCAATCGGTGGAGTCACCGCTGGCCATCCACCTCGGTCAGGTGATCAGCCGTGGCGACAAGATGGACTTCACCATCCAGAAATCGGTGGAGCTGGGCGTCACCTGTATCACCCCGCTCTTCTCCGAGCGCTGCGGCGTCAAGCTGCCAGCCGATCGACTGGAGAAGAAGCGCGAGCAGTGGCAGAAGGTGGTGATCAGCGCCTGCGAACAGTGCGGCCGCAACGTGGTGCCCGAAGTGCGTATGCCAATGGAGCTGGACGCCTGGCTGGCGGAAGAGACCAAAGAGTTCAAGCTCAACCTGCACCCGCGCGCCGAGTACAGCATCAACACCCTGCCCGTTCCCGAGCATGGCGTGCGCCTGCTGATTGGCCCGGAAGGGGGATTGTCGAGCGACGAGATCGCCCGTACCGTGCAGGAAGATTTCAAAGAGATGCTGCTGGGGCCGCGGGTGCTGCGCACCGAAACCGCCGCCCTGACTGCGATCACTGCGCTGCAGTGCCGCTTTGGCGATCTCGCTTGAAACCAGTCCAATGTCTTACTGCGAGGTCGTGATCAAGGCCCATGCGCTGCTCGCTTATGTGGAACCAAGAGGCTCACGTATGTCTATACGCTCCGGTTCCTGCGCTGCTCTTTACCTTGCTGACGACCTCTCGTGACAGACTTTGAACAGGTTTTAAGAATCTCACTCGCAATCGAGCCACAAGAAGGATATTCGGATGACCATTAAACTCGGCATCGTGATGGACCCCATCTCGGCCATCAACATCAAGAAAGATTCCAGCTTTGCCATGCTCGAAGAGGCGCAAAAGCGCGGCTATGAGCTCTTCTATCTGGAGATGAAGGATCTCTACATGGAAGCCGGTCGCGCCTTTGGCACCATGCGCCCGCTCACCGTCAAATATGACTATGCCGACTGGTATACGCTGGGCGAGGTGGTGGATCACCCCCTCTCCAACCTCGATGTGATCCTGATGCGAAAGGATCCGCCGTTCGACACCGAATTTATCTACGCCACCTACATGCTGGAGCGGGCCGAGGATGAGGGTTGCCTTATCGTCAACAAGCCGCAGAGCCTGCGCGACGCCAACGAGAAGCTCTACACCGCCTGGTTTGCCGAGCACACCCCGACCACGCTGGTGACCCGCCGCGCCGACAAGCTGCGTGCCTTCCACGCCAAGCACAAAGACGTCATCCTCAAACCGCTGGACGGCATGGGCGGCGCCTCCATCTTCCGCATGAAGGAGGATGACGCCAACGTCGGTGTGATTATCGAGACCCTGACCGCCCACGGTAGCCAGTACTGTATGGCGCAGACCTATCTGCCCGCCATCAAGGATGGCGACAAGCGGGTGTTGGTGGTGGACGGTGAGCCGGTTCCCTACTGCTTGGCGCGCATTCCGGCGCAAGGTGAGACCCGTGGCAATCTGGCGGCCGGTGGCCGTGGTGAAGCGCGTCCCCTGAGCGAAGCCGACTGGGCCATCGCCCGCGCGGTGGGCCCGACGTTGAAAGAGAAAGGCCTCATCTTCGTCGGTCTCGACATCATCGGCGATCGCCTGACCGAGATTAACGTCACCAGCCCGACCTGCATTCGCGAGATTGAAGCGGCCTTCGATGTACACATCACCGGCATGCTGATGGATGCCATCGAGCGTCGGCTGGGCAAATAATCGCCTGGCAGGCTAACCGGCCTGTTCAGGGGTAACCCGCCCCTGACAAGCCCGGAAACAGAGAGGGTGGCCCGGCGCCACCCTCTCTGTTTAAAGGCAATCCGGAAAGGGGCAGGATCTCGCCCTGCCCAAAAAGCGGTTTTTCCCATGGGGATCAACTGCCATAATTGACCTCAAATACCTTTGCACTATTTGGCCTCTATGCAAACACTGCAAAATCACTTCCTGCTTGCCATGCCAAGCCTGACGGATCCCTACTTCGAGCGCTCGCTGGTCTATCTGTGCGAGCACAACGAAGAGGGTGCCATGGGACTGGTAGTCAACATTCCGGTCGAGATGTCGCTGGAAACCATGCTGACCCAGCTCAAGCTCAATCCGCCCAACAACCCGGAGCTCAAGCAGCCGGTACTGCAAGGGGGGCCGGTTCACGCCGATCGCGGCTTCGTGCTGCACAGCTTCCGCCCCGGTTTCAACTCCACCCTGCAGGTGGGGGATGAGATGATGGTAACCACCTCCAAGGATATTCTGGAAACTCTGGGTACGAGCGAGGCCCCTGCCCATTGGCTGGTGGCCCTTGGCTATGCCGGCTGGAGCGCCGGGCAGCTGGAGCAGGAGCTGGTGGATGGCGCCTGGCTGGTGATCCCCCCCAATCCGGCTCTGGTGTTCAAGACCCCCATTCACAAACGTTGGCAGCAAGCTGCCGCCAGCATAGGGGTGAACCCGGTTCACCTCTCCAGCGACGTCGGCCACAGCTGATCGGCTGGCCCGCTCCGCTCTCTATTTCGAGGATTTATCAGTTATGTCATCACGCAGCATCATGGGCTTTGACTATGGCACCAAGAGCATTGGCGTCGCCATCGGTCAGGAGCTGACTGGCACTGCCCAGCCTCTGCGCGCCCTCAAGGCCAACGACGGCATCCCCAACTGGGACGAGATTGAGAAGCTGCTCAAGGAGTGGCAACCGGACCTGCTGGTGGTCGGTCTGCCGCTGAACATGGATGGCACAGATCAGGAGATCACGGTACGGGCCCGCAAATTCGGCAACCGGCTGCATGGCCGCTTCGGCAAGCCGGTGGAGTTCAAGGATGAGCGACTCACCACCACAGATGCCCGCGCCCGCCTGTTTGAGCGAGGCGGCTATCGCGCGCTGGAAAAAGGCAGTGTGGACGGGGTCTCGGCGCAGTTGATCGTCGAAGCCTGGATGGAAGAGCAGTACAACTAAACCATCAACAAAAAGGCAAGGGTCGCCGCCCTTGCCTTGTCTCGCACTATCCTCTCATTACGCCTGTGACTGACCTGGCACCAGCCCTTCGGCCTCTGTCGGGTTCGCATTCATCATCCGGTTCAGCCAGGGCACCATCAGCCCCATCACTACCGCAATCAGCAGGGTCGCCATCCCGATCTTGCCAAATACGCCGGTGTAAATGGGCAAAGTTTGCATCGGATCCGTCATCCCTTGCGGCACGGCGGTAAAGGTCGCCACATAGCCACCCAGCAGGGACGCCATCGCCTGAGTCAGGAACCACATTCCGAGAATGAAGCCCATCAGGCGTTGTGGCACCAGCGCGGCGACCATCGCCAGTCCCAGCGCACTGATCATCAGCTCGCCCAGACTCTGGAACAGGTAGATAAGCACCATAAACCAGGGGGAGGTCAGCCCCTGCTCATCGGCAAACCACCAGCCGGATGCCGCCGCCGTCAGAAAGCCCAGCGAGCAGAAGAACATCCCGAGAGTGAACTTGAGCGGCATGGTGAGATCCCGCCCCTTGCTGCCCATCCGGGTATAGATCATCGCGAGTACCGGGCTACCCACCACCACCCAGAAGGGGTTGAGCGCCTGGAAGCTGACCGGGTTAACGCTCATGCCCAGCATTTCGTGGTGCATGTTGTTGATGGCAAAGAAGTTGAGAGACGTCGGCATCTGGGCATACAGCACATAGAAGAGCACCGCCTCCAGCATCAGCACGAAGGCCACATACATCTTGTTGCGGCCCACGGTATCGAGCCTGAATGCCTCGCGAAAAAAGAATATCACCACGGCGATGGTCACCGTCATCAGCACCATGTTGGCGATCACCACGTGGTGCATCAGCCAGGCGCAGAAGAAGACCATGGCTACCGAGCCCAATATAACCAGCAGCAGCTTGCTGTAATTCAGTGGCAGGTGATCCGGCTCGGAGCCAATATCCTTGACCATATTGCGGCAGGCAAAGAAGGTGAGCAGCGCAATAATCAGTCCCACCCCGCACAGGTTATAGGTCACGGTATAGCCGTAGTGATCGGCAATCACCGGAGCGAGCGAGAGGGAAATAAGGGAGCCGATATTGATCGACATATAGAACAGGGTAAAAGCCCCATCCAGCCGCGGATCTTTTGGCTGGTAGCATTTTGAAAGCAGGCTGGCCGGATTGGCCTTGAACAGGCAGTTACCAACTGCAATGGTGCCCAGCGCATAGAAAATCAGGTCGGGATTGTAGATAGAGAGGCCGGTCATAAAGTAGCCTATCACCAGCGCCACGGCCCCCAGCACCATGGTGCGCTTGGTGCCGAGCACATGGTCACCGACATAGCCACCGACCGAGATCAGGCCATATACCAGCGCCGAGAAGGCACCGAAGGTAATAAAGGATTGCTCTTGGGAAAATCCCAGTTGTTGCACAAAGAAGACCGCCAGGATCCCCTGCACGCCGTAATAACCGAAGCGCTCCCAGAGTTCGACGAAAAATATCATAAAGAAGGGTTTGGGCTGTTGTAACAACCCTGTGGGTGCTGTTGCTGGACGCATATCAACCTGCCTTTGCTGAGATTTATTTTTATTAATCTGGTGGTGGCTACCGCACTATTTTTTTGCCCGCCATTGCTATAACGGGGAGCACAGTCAGCCTGCCAATCTGGCTATTTTCGGGTGCACACGCCCCGTTCGATGAAAGGTGTTTTTCATCTAGCCGGTTTCAATTACGGGTTATCGGGGGATGGTGAGTGGCGTCTCCCAGTACAGTTACCGGCTCCAGGTGCTACCTTTGCTGCATCCCTTCACTCAAGCCGGTTTTGCTTATTCCCCTCTGCTCCGTCACTCATGGCTGGTGGCCAGATAGCTGGGGCATGACACGGCCACAGACGACCTGTGGGGCTGGCTCACGCCGCGCTCTACTGGCAGTCACCTACGCAGGCGCTATCTAACCCCGCCACTCCAAGGGGTGTCATGCTATATCACTGCAAATACAGGAACTTAATGGTCGATCACACTTTAAAAGTGACCATCAGTGAAGTTTTCTAATGAAACCACATGAATTTTTTTCGTGAAAAGAGCTTCACTCGAGACGTGCAACCAAGGCCAATCTGTGCATAAAGAGAGTTGAATGGCACACAGTTGAACCCGAACTCGGCACTTAAGTCGTGCAAAAGCCCACTCATCCGGACGCTGCGACAACAAAAAGCCGGAGCAGATGGCTCCGGCTGATCGATGGGCACCGTCACGGCCACATTAGCGTGGCGATTCATCGTTGTAGAGTCGCCGGATCTCGTTGCGCAGCCACATCACCTTGGCATCCTGATTGTGCCGCTTGTGCCACAGCAAGATGAAGGCGATCTCCAGCTGGGCGTAGAGCTTCTCGGGGAGCGGCAGCGGCATGGCGATCAGATTGCCGTGATGCCGACTGGCATAACCACCACAGTAAGAGGGCGCCACCGCTATCAGCTCGTGGCTCGACTGGGAGGCAATATGCAGCGCCTGCTCGAAGCTTGAGACCATGATGGGCACCTCCCGCTTCAGCCCCTCGTCCTCCAGCAGACTGTCGAGGGCCCAGGTATCGTTCGCTTCCCACACCATGCTGATCTGGGGGCAGGCCAGAAAGTTCTCCAGCGACCACTTCTGCTGGAGCAAGGGGTGATCCTTGCGCAGAAAAACCACCGGGCGATCGGTGAACAGCACCTCGTGATCGATGTAGTAGGGCAAGCGGTTGACCTTGGCCCGGGAACGGCCATGGGTCTCGCGGGCACAAAAGCCGAGATCCGCATCGCCATTGACGATATCGTTGAGGGAGTGGTGATCCCACCCCAGCATCCTGACCACCGAGTTGGGGTACTTCTGGTAGATGGTCATGGGCAGATCGCTCAGGAAGCTGATGTAGAAGGGGGACTCCATCACCAGCGTGAAGCGGGCACCGTCGGGGATCGCCTCGCTATTGAGCGAGGTGATGCTGTCGGTGAGCTGGAACCAGACCTTCAGCTCCTCCTCCAGGGTCAGGGAGAGGTTGGTGGGCTGCAATCCCTGCCGCACCCGCACAAACAGGGGATCGTCAAACCACTCCCGCAATTTGGCGAGGGACTTGCTCACCGCCGACGGGGTGACACAGAGCTTTTTGGCCGCCCCTGCCACACTGCGCTCCTGCATCAGGTACTTGAAGACCACCAACAGGTTCAAATCGAGTTCACCCAGATTGCGCATATCCCCTCTCATCTTCCATCAGCCCTGCGACTGCGCTTCACGAAGCGCGAGCCATGGTAACAGCCCTTTGACAGCCAGGTAACTGAGCAGTGCCAGCAGCAAGGCGCAGATCAGCATCTCGGTCGGGGCAAAGCCAAGTTGACCCAGCAGCCAGATGTAGAGGCCGGAGAGGCTGATCTGCATGATGCAGAGCACCGCGCTGGCAAAGGCCACATTGTGCTGACAACCATCGAGCGCCTCCCCCATCGCCACCCCGAAGCCACAGGAGAACCCGACACAGACCAGCGCAAACCCCGACAGCAACAGATGGATATCGCCCCCCGCCTGCCAGCTGCCGATCAGTGAGCAGGCCGCCAGCAGATAGGAGAGATGAGCCACCGCCAGCACCTTCTTTTTGCCCAGCCAGCGCAACAGCAGGGGCGTCAGGAAGGAGGTAGACATGCTCACCCCGGCCATCACCATCATCACGATAGAATACTGCTCGGTGGTGAAACCAAACTCCTTCATCAGGATCAGCGGCGAGACGCTGACATAGACCAGAATGGAGGTCACGCTGGCACTGCTCAGCAGGGAGAGCAGCATAAAGCGCGGCGAGCGCAGCAGGGCAAAGGGCAGCGCAGCGCCACTCCCCGGTTGCCGGGCCGGACGGGTCTCCTTGAGCAGCAACAAATTCACCAGACCGCTGACGGCAGCCACCAGCGCCATCGCCACGAAGATCCCGCGCCAGTCAAAATGGGACAGGATGAGGTAACCGAGCACCGGCGCCAGCACCGGGATCACGCAGATCACCCCGTTAATCATCGAGAGCGCCATCGCCAACCGCTCCTCACTCAGCACATCCCGCAGCACGGTAAAGGTCATGATATAGAGCGCCCCCGCCCCGACTCCCTGCCAGAAACGGCCGAAATAGAACTGGCCAATCCCCTCCGCATTGCCTGCCACCAGCGAGGCGAGGACAAAAATCAGCGCGCCCCCGAGCACCACCCAGCGCCGCCCGAAGTGATCGGCAATCATCCCCCCCAGTAGCACGGTCGCTGCCATGCCAAACAGATAGATAGAGAAGGCGGTGTGGATCTGCGCCTCGCTCGCCTGCAGGGTATCGGCAATCTGGGGCACAGCGACCAGATAGAGATCGATCCCGACCGGATAGAGAATGATCATCAGAAAAGTGCACAACAGGAATACAGGCATGAACGCTCCATAACAGATTGGCGTGCCGATGCCTGCCAGATCACAGTGACAGGCGAACAATGGCGGGGCAAAGGTGGTGACAAAGCTAGCAACGCAGCGCGTCGCAATGGGGCAACTATATGGGCGCCCACCGCTCTCACCTAGTGAAGAGATGGCGATCGGTACATTCCAATCAGGAAATATTGTATTGAGTTACGTGCCATAGCGGCCATATTGAATCAAGCAGACTCAGCAATAAACCGGGTCACCTCCCGCTCATTACCATCCCTGCGCTGCACTTTACCGCCCGTCTGTTATCTGCCTTCGCCCTTGCGGGCGTATAAGCTGTAGGTGCGACGCAATACAGGGAATGTGTATGAAGGGAATGAAGAGAGAAGAGCAGATTGCCGGGCTGCTGGCGGCACTGGAGCAAGTCATTCTGGGCAAGCCGCTACAGCTGAAAATCGCGCTGGTGACCCTGCTGGCGCGCGGTCATTTGCTGATCGAAGATCTGCCCGGCATGGGCAAAACCACCCTGGCCCACGCCCTGGCGCAGGTGCTGGGGCTGGCATGCAGGCGGATGCAGTTCACCGCCGATCTGCTCCCCGCCGACCTGCTGGGGCTTCAGATTTTTGACCCCCAGCAACAAACATTTCGCTTTCACCCCGGCCCCATCTTCACCCAGGTGTTGCTGGCGGACGAGATCAACCGCGCCAGCCCCAAAGTACAGAGCGCCCTGCTGGAGGCGATGGCCGAAGGCAAGGTGAGCATCGAGGGCCACACGCACCCACTCCCCGATCCGTTTTTCGTCATCGCCACCCAGAATCCGGCGGATCAGGCGGGCACCTATCCACTGCCGGAATCCCAACTCGACCGCTTCGCCGTGCGACTCTCTTTGGGTTTTCCGCCGCGAGAGGCGGAACGCCAGCTACTGCGCGGCCACCAGCCGACGGGCCCTTTGCCCGCCATGCTGGATGCTGCCGGACTCGCCACCTTGCAAAGCGAAGGGGATGCCATCCATGTTTCCGATGCCACCCTCGACTACCTGCTGGCGCTAGTGCACCAGAGCCGCTTTGATGGGGATCTGCCACAGCCCCTCTCCCCTCGGGCAGCCCAGACCTTGCTGGCGGTGAGCCGGGCCTGGGCGATGGTAGCCGGGCGGCGCTTTGTCACGGTAGAGGATGTGCAGGCGGTCTTCCCCTATGTGGCCGAGCATCGGCTGCGGGGCAGCTTTGGCGTACAGCACGGCGAAGCCTGTCCCCTGAGCCAGCGGCTGCTGGCCCGGGTCGATCCGGACAATCCCTGATGAGCGCCTTGCTCACCCGCTGGCGGCAAAAGAGAGAAAAGTGGCAGCGGCGCTGGCTCGATCGCCGTATACCCCCGGCGCGCCAGATCACGCTGGGTACCCGCAGCCTCTTTATTCTCCCTACCCGCATGGGGCTGCTCTATCTGCTGGTGCTGCTCGTCATCTATCTGCTCGGCACCAACTACCAGAACAATCTGGTACTGCTGCTGGCCTACTGCCTCGGCAGCCTGTTTATGGCCGCCATGTGGCTTACCCACCGCAACCTGCTGGGGCTGGAACTGCTGGGTGGCCAGCTGGTACTGGGGGAAGCGGGTAGCCAGCTGCCGATCCGTATCTTGGTGCAGAGCCCTCGCCCGGTGCAGGCGCTCCGGTTTAGCCTCAACGAAGGCACCCTCTGGCTGGCACAGGCCGACGCTGTGCCCAGCACAGTTATCCTGCCAGTATCGGGCTCGCGCCGTGGGCCACTGCCCCTTGGCCGATTGCGGGTCGAGAGCCGCTACCCCCTCGGTCTGTTTCGCTGCTGGTCCCTGCTGGACTTGCAGTTGGAGGGCTGGCTCGCCCCCAAACCGGCGTTCGGGGCGCTAAGAGGGGAACATGCGACCGAAAGCGAGGGGCATCAGGGCCAGCCCGCTCCGGCCACTCTCGGTGACTTTGACTCTCTGCGGACACATCAGGCCGGTGAACCACTGAGCCGGGTCGCTTGGAAGCAACTTGCCCAAGGGCGCGGCCTGCTGACCAAGCAGTTCCATGAACCGCAGCAGGATGAGACTCACCTCACCTTGCAGCGGGTCGCGGGCGGGGATCTGGAGCAGCGGCTGGCGGTGCTGGCCTGGTGGTGCGCCGATTACGGCAAGCGGGGCATCCCCTTTACCCTGACACTGGCAAACCAGACGCTGGGGCCCGATAGCGGTGCCGCCTTTGTGCAGCGCTGCCTGCTGGCACTGGCCCAATTCGATGCAACACCACCGAAGATCACGCCAGATGCTGCTCGATAACCGCCGCCTGCTGCCACTCATCGCCCTGCAACAGCTGCTGCTGGTCGCGGCGCTCTGGCCCCAGTTGCAACTCTGGGTAGTGGCAGTGGGCGCCATCACTCTCGGCGTCCGGGCCATGATGCTGTGGCGCGGCTTGCCGCCCCTGCCTGCCCGCTGGTTGGCGCTGCTGGCCATCACAACCGTGGTGTTGCTGGGGTTGCAGTGGCGCACATTGGGCACCCTGCCCGCCCTGATCAATCTGCTCTGGCTCGGCTATAGCCTCAAGATGATCGAGGTACGGCGCGAGCGGGATATCGAGCAGGTGCTGCTGCTCGCCTTCTTCCTCATCGCGCTGGCGCTGGTACAACGCCAAAGCATCGGCTGGACAGCCGGGATGGCAGTGGCACTCTGGCTGGCAGTGACCGCGCTGGTGACCGCCGTCGTCCCCGAGCAGAAACGGCCTTGGCGCAGTGCGGGGAGCGCCCTGCTGCTGGCGCTGCCCTTGCTTATCACCCTGTTTATACTACTGCCAAGGCTGCCGCCCCTCTGGCAGATGCCCACCACCAGCCGTGCCCTGTCCGGCCTCTCGGAAGAGCTGGCCCCCGGCGATATCAGCGAACTGGTCAACTCCTCGGAACTGGCGTTTCGGGTCAGCTTTGCCGATGGCCAGCCCCCTGTCCGCGAGCGCTATTTTCCGGTGATGCGCCAAGAAGTTTTCGATGGTCAGCGCTGGTTGCTGAGCCCCGAGGTCAAAGCATGGCAGCAGACAGTGCCGGTGCAGACCGGGCTGACCCTTCTGGCATCATCTTCACGGGCAAGCAATCAGCTGGCAGATAGTCCATTACCCGCCGGGAGCTACGAGGTGATCGCCGAGCCCCAGCGCCACCGCTGGGCCTTTGCCCAAAGTGAACCGACTATTCTGACTGGACCAGTGCTGCTCACCCCCATTCACACCCTCTATCGGCAGGGGAGCGGCGAGGTGGCAATCCGCTATCGCATTGGCCGCGGCGAAGCACAGATCGAGGACGACCACCAAGCCGCTCAGCGCAACCTGCAACTGCCAGCCGGAGGCAACCCGAGAGCGCGCGTCCATGGCCAAGTGCTGGCTGTGCGCTATCCGGATCGCGCAGAGCTGGTCGCCGCCCTGCTCGCGCAGTTTCGCAGCCAATCCTATTACTACACCCTGACACCGCCACGACTTGGCGGTGACGGGGTGGATGAGTTCCTGTTCGATACTCGGCGCGGCTTTTGCGGCCACTACGCCATGGCGACCGCTTTCGTGCTGCGCGCCGCCGGTATTCCGGCACGGCTGGTCACCGGTTATCTCGGCGGTGAGTGGAATCCCACGGGCAACTATCTGGCGGTACACCAGTTCGATGCTCACGCCTGGGTGGAGTATCTCGATGAAGGAGGAACATGGCGGCGAATCGACCCCACTGCGGCAGTGGCACCGGAGCGCATTGAAGGCGGCGTGAGGGAGGCCCTGAGCGACGAGTTTACCGCCGCCGACCCTCTCGCTCTGCAGCGTTATCGCAACTGGGCCCTGCTCAATCAGCTGCGCTGGTGGGGGAACAATATCGACTACCAGTGGAGTCGCTGGGTGATTGGTTACGATGCGGGCCAGCTCTGGCAGCAAATCGGTCTGCGCTGGCCTGCACTGGCGGGATACACTCCCTGGTTGATCCTCGCCAGCCTGATGCTGGTCGCCCTGCTGGTGAGCTTGCCCCTGCTGTTGCCCGCCCGTCTGCCGCCAGAGCGGCGCATCTGGCAACCCCTGCTCAAACGGGGCAAACGCAGCGGCTATTCCCCAGAGCCTGCCGAGAGCATGGGAGCATGGTGCGAGCGGCTGGCGCGGCTGCGCCCCGACCTTGCCCATCCCCTGCTAAAGAGTGCGTGGCTCTATCGCCGCTGGTGTTATGCCCTCCTCAACGACCGGCAACAAGGGCGCTGCTGGCGCCAGTTGCAACGGCGTATCAGACAGCTCGCCCAGCGCTGGGATCAACAGCCAACGAGTGCGCCATAAAAGAAGGGGGAGCCACCGGCTCCCCCTTCAGGTTTTAATCAAGAGGTTTGATTCACCGCTTGTTATTTTTTGGTCGGATTGTCCCAAATTCCCTCTTCCAGCTGGGAGCGGATCTCGGGGTACTTGTTGGCATCAAAGGTGGGCACCTTGCCCAGCTTGAGCTGATCGTTGTAATCCTTCGCCAGCTTGATGGCGACGCCGGAGAGCAGCAGGATAGCCACCAGGTTGACGATGGCCATCAGTCCCATGGAAACATCCGCCATGGCCCAGACAGTGGGTAACTCGCCCACAGAGCCGAACATCACCATACCCAGCACAAACATCCGGAACAGCATCAGGCCGCCCTTGTGGTTGTGCTCGAGGAACACCAGATTGGTTTCGGCATAGGAGTAGTTGGCCACGATAGAGGTGAAGGCGAAGAAGAAGATGGCTGCCGCGATAAAGATGTTGCCACCGCTGCCAATCTGGGAAGAGAGCGCACGCTGGGTCAGCTCGACACCGGTCACACCGGAGCCCGGCTCAAACTGACCTGACATCAGGATGATGGCGGCGGTACAGCTACAGATTACGATGGTGTCCATAAAGACCCCCAGCATCTGCACATAACCCTGGGAGGCCGGGTGCGGCGGATAGGGAGTGGCTGTCGCCGCGGCGTTGGGCGCAGAGCCCATGCCCGCCTCGTTGGAGAAGAGACCGCGCTTGATACCGTTGATCATCGCCTGGGAGATGGCATAACCCAGCGCACCCGAGCCTGCCTGCTCAATCCCGAAGGCAGACTTGATGATCAGCATGAAGACATGGGGCAACTCGGTGATGTTCATCGCCACGATCACCAGCGCCAGCAGGATGTAGGCCAGCGCCATAAAGGGCACCACCAGCTCGGCAAAACGGGCAATGCCACGAATGCCGCCGAAGATAATCAGGCCGGAGAGTGCCACCAGCGCCAGACCGCTGACCCAGTCAGGAATGCCAAACGCCACCTTCATCGCCAGACTGATGGAGTTGGCCTGCACCGCGTTGAACACCAGACCAAACGCCAGGATCAGGCAGAGCGAGAAGACCACCCCCATCCAGCGCATGCCAAGGCCTTTCTCCATGTAGTAGGCCGGGCCACCACGGTAGTTGCCATCCTCATCCTTGACCTTGTAGAGCTGGGCCAGGGTGCTTTCGACGAAGGCGGTCGCCATGCCGATAAAGGCAATCAGCCACATCCAGAAGATGGCGCCGGGGCCACCCAGATAGATAGCGACAGCCACACCGGCCAGGTTGCCGGTGCCGACTCGGGCGGCAAGGCTGGTACAGAGGGCCTGGAAGGAGGAGATGCCTGCGTTGTCCGATTTACGGCTGTTTTTCAGCACGGAAAACATGTGGCCAAAGTGACGGATCTGGATAAAACCCAGGCGGAAGGTGAAAAAGATACCGACCCCGATGAGCAGGTAGATGAGCACGGCTCCCCACATCAGGTCGTTTAGCATCGCAATCAAGGTGTCCATAATTCTCTCGTTGTTATTCACATCCATGGCCAGTCTGCGCTGACCGTTTTCTGTCTGTCGTTTAATTAGCGTTTCGCTAAAGGGGCGGAATCTAGCACAGCGGGAGAGCCCGGAATAGTGATCCCGGTCACGCGAGACACAAAAAACGAACGGTAAAAGCCCATAAAGCTCCATTTAAATCGCAAACTTTCAACAAACTCAATAATTCAATCAGACAGGCCACCATTAAGCCCCATAAGAGAACCATTTTGATATATCCCTGATGAGCTATCCGAAAACGCAAACGCTTGCATGAAATGGCTTTCAAACGGAGACATTTCGCCAAACGTTTTCGCTGTAATTAAATTTCAAGTACGTAGCGAGATAATTTATGTGATCGACGACACAAATATGGATATTGGCTAAAAAAGTTCAGCTGAAAGCAAACCGGAGCGAGGTCGGGAGGAAATGTAAAAAACCTTACTAATCATATAGTTTCACGCCATAAAACGGGATGACTCAACAGCCTGAATGTTTAACAACCAAGCGCCCCTATTGCAGGATGCAGCACATCAGTATTAATTAGGCAGGCAATGACGATGGGCCGCCCCCATCGCGCTTTTCTGAGCCTGAGGCACCAAGATCCTGTAATTTTATTTCAGAACCACCGTCTCAAGCCCGCAACCCAGGGATTACTCCCTCATTAAGAGATGATATTCGCTATGGCCGATAAATTAACCCAGCTGAAAGCCCTGACCACTGTTGTTGCCGACACCGGTGATATCGAAGCCATCAAACGCTATCAGCCCATCGATGCCACCACCAACCCCTCTCTGGTTCTGAAGGCCTCCGAGATCCCCGAGTACGCTCCGCTGATCGAAGACGCCATCAAATGGGCCAAAGCCCAGAGCCAGGACAAGGCACAGCAAATCATCGACGCGGGCGACAAGCTGGCCGTCAATATCGGTCTGGAAGTGCTGAAGATCGTTCCGGGCCGTATCTCCACCGAAGTGGATGCTCGTCTCTCCTTCGATACCGAAGCCAGCATCGCCAAGGCGCGCAAGCTGATCCGTCTCTACAACGAAGCGGGTATCAGCAACGACCGCATTCTGATCAAGCTGGCCTCCACCTGGGAAGGGATCCGTGCCGCCGAGGTACTGGAGAAAGAGGGCATCCAGTGCAACCTGACCCTGCTGTTCTCCTTCGCCCAGGCCCGTGCCTGTGCCGAAGCCGGTGCCTTCCTGATCTCCCCGTTCGTAGGCCGCATCCTCGACTGGTACAAGGCCAAGCACAACCGTGACTACACCGCCAGCGAAGATCCGGGCGTGGTCTCTGTCACCTCCATCTACAACTACTACAAGCAGCACGACTACCCGACCGTGGTGATGGGCGCCAGCTTCCGCAATACCGGCGAGATCCTGGAACTGGCCGGCTGCGACCGCCTGACCATTGGCCCGGCTCTGCTGGAAGAGCTGAGCAAGACCGAAGGCGCCGTGGTACGCAAACTGGACTACACCGGTGAGCGCAAGGCCAAACCGACCCCGATGACCGAAGCCGAATTCCGCTGGGAACTGAACCAGGACGCCATGGCTCACGAGAAGCTGGGCGAAGGCATCCGCATGTTCGCCATCGACCAGGGCAAGCTGGAAACCATGCTGGCAAGCCGCCTGTAATCAGTTCTTTTTTCTAATAAAAACCGGGCCCCTACCAAGGGGCCCGGTTTTTTTTCATGGGCTTTTTTAGCGCTGTCATAGAGTCGTCACGAAAACGTTTTAATTTCAGATTCGTTATGTTATACGGGTGGTGAAAACGATAAAAACCAAGGAGGGAGCCATGGAAATGTTCAACTTCGATTATGACGAGGTGGTTGAACTCGGTTCGCGTAGCCGCGGGACAACGGGAAAAAAACGTAAATGGCGTGAAATCGAGGCGTTGAAAGACAAACATCGCCTGCAGAAGGAGCTGCAATCCATCGATATCGCCTATGAAGGTCTTACAGACGAGATTGAACTGTAATCGCCAGACACCTGTAAAAGCGCTCCGCACAGCCGGGGCGCTTTTTTATGCCGCAATCGGATGATCACGTGGCTTATCATGCCATCGCTAGCGATGCCGCAGGATGCAGCGGGCAGGCGACAGACAACGGGTTGCCACAGTCCCTGACAGCCCTCACCAACAGCGTGGCATACCAACCCTGCCCCTCACCCGCGAAGAGTGAGCAGCGCCGTTTCAGGGCGCGTTGGGGCAATCACCGCAAGACAAGTCATCAGCAATAAAAACCCCCGTCGATGACAGGGGCCTGAATACTCGGGATTGACGGCTGCGCTTAGCAGTAGCCGTAGCCCAGCAGACGCTGGTAACGCTGCTCCAGCAGTTGCTCGGTATCGAGCGGACGCAGGGCGTCCAGATCCTGCTTGATGCGGGCCTTGAGGTTTTTGGCCATCTTCTCCACATCGCGATGGGCACCACCGAGGGGCTCGTCGATCACATGGTCGATCAGCTTGAGCTCTTTCAGACGCTGGGCAGTGATCCCCATCGCTTCGGCAGCCACAGAAGCTTTGTCAGCACTCTTCCACAGGATGGAGGCACACCCTTCAGGCGAGATGACGGAGTAGGTGGAGTACTGCAGCATGTTGACGCGGTCACCCACCCCGATTGCCAACGCACCACCGGAGCCACCCTCACCGATCACGGTGCAGACCACCGGCACGGTCAGACCGGCCATCACTTTCAGGTTGCGGGCAATCGCCTCGGACTGGCCACGCTCTTCGGCACCGACGCCAGGGTAAGCGCCCGGGGTGTCGATAAAGGTGATGATCGGCATCTTGAAGCGTTCGGCCATCTCCATCAGACGCAGGGCCTTGCGGTATCCTTCCGGACGCGGCATGCCGAAGTTTCGCTTGATCTTCTCTTTGGTCTCGCGACCCTTCTGGTGACCAATCACCATCACAGGCTCGCCGTCGAGACGGGCGATGCCCCCGACGATAGCCTTGTCATCGGCATAGGCACGATCGCCAGCCAGCTCGTCGAAATCGGTGAAGATATGCTCGATATAATCGAGGGTGTAGGGGCGCTGGGGATGACGCGCCATCTGGGATACCTGCCAGGCCCCCAGATCACCGAAGATCTTCTTGGTCAGCTCTTCGTTTTTCTTCTCCAGCCGGCGGATCTCGTCTTTCAGATCCACGGCGTGATTGCCTTCACTCACATGTTTGAGCTCATCAATCTGCGCCTGCAACTCGGCAATCGGCTGTTCAAAATCCAGAAAAAGACTCATAGGGCCTTAGAACCTCTAATCAAAAACCAACTCGACCCGCTCTCGTCCAAGCAGGACGCGCAAGTCATCTAACAGTTGATCGGTGGGTGTCACCCGCCACTCGGTACCGAGCGTCAATCGCACCCGGGAACCGGGGCGACGATAGTTTACCTGAACCGGACAGACTCCGGCACGGGCGGGCTCCAAAATCTCGCACAAACGCGGAAAAAAGCGATCATCGATACGCTGTTCATCGAGGGAGATGCGGATTGCTCTGGCAAAACGCTCCCTCGCATCGTTGATATCCAGTAATTCTCGAGCCGACATTTTAAGGCCACCGGAGAAGTCATCAAAGCTGACCTGTCCAGAAACCACCAAAATGCGGTCTTTTTGCATCAATTCTTCATATTTTTCCAGCGCTTCACTGAACAGGGTCACATCGAGGCGACCGGAACGGTCGTCCAGGGTGAAGATCCCCATCTTGTTGCCACGCTTGGTCACCATGCTGCGGGCCGCAATCACCAGCCCCGCCGCCGTGGTTACGGTATCGCGGGAGGTGGGATGCAGATCGCACAGGCGACCCGAGGTATAACGACGCAATTCGCTGCTGTACTGGTTGATGGGGTGGCCGGTGAGATAGAGTCCGAGGGTCTCGCGCTCCCCTTCCAACCACACCTTGTCAGGCCAGTGCGGCACATTGGCAAACGCCTTCTTGACGTCGTCAATCTCTTCGGTAAGCACGCCGAACATGTCGACCTGCCCCACCGCCTGCGCCTTGGCGTGCTGCTCGGCGGCCCGCATCGCCTCCTCCAGCGTCGCCATCAGGGCGGCGCGGTGGGGGCCGAGCCGATCCATGGCGCCGGAGAGGATCAGCTTCTCCATCACCCGCTTGTTGAGCTTCTTGATATCGACCCGGTTGCAGAAGTCGAACAGATCGCGGAACGGGCCGTCCTGATCCCGGGCGCTCAAGATCGCATCGATGGGGCCTTCACCCACCCCTTTCACCGCCCCTATGCCGTAGACGATATGACCGTCTTCGTTGACGCTGAAGCGATAGCGGCCGGTGTTCACATCCGGCGGGATCACGGTGAGCCCCATCCGCTGGCACTCGTCCACCAGGGTCACGATCTTGTCGGTGTTGTCCATATCGGCGGTCATCACCGCCGCCATAAACTCGGCCGGGAAGTGGGTCTTGAGCCAGAGGGTCTGGTAGGAGACCAGCGCATAGGCGGCAGAGTGGGATTTGTTGAAGCCGTAGCCCGCAAACTTCTCCACCAGATCGAAGATCTTCATCGCCAGTTCGCCGTCGACGCCATTCTTGACGGCACCCTCCTCGAAACCGGCTCGCTGCTTGGCCATCTCCTCGGGCTTTTTCTTACCCATCGCCCGGCGCAGCATATCCGCGCCACCCAGGGTATAACCCGCCAGGGTCTGGGCGATCTGCATCACCTGCTCCTGATAGAGGATGATGCCGTAGGTCGGTTCCAGAATCGGTTTCAGGCTCTCGTGCTGCCACTTTTCGTCCGGATAGGAGATCGCTTCATTACCGTGCTTGCGGTCGATGAAGTTATCCACCATGCCTGACTGGAGCGGGCCCGGTCGGAACAGGGCCACCAGTGCGATCATATCTTCGAAGCAGTCGGGGCGCAGCCGCTTGATGAGATCCTTCATGCCGCGGGATTCGAGCTGGAATACCGCTGTGGTCTCGTAGCGCTGCAGCAGGTCAAACGACTTCTTGTCATCGATGGGGATGGCGGCAATGTCCACCGGCGGCTTGCCCTCTTTGGCAAGACGCGGGTTTATCATGCCGAGCGCCCAGTCGATGATGGTGAGCGTTCGCAGACCCAGGAAGTCGAACTTCACCAGACCGGCGTACTCCACGTCGTTCTTGTCGAACTGGGTGACCGGGTGATGGCCTTCGTCATCGCAGTAGAGCGGCGCAAAGTCGGTGATCTTGGTGGGTGCGATCACTACGCCACCGGCGTGTTTACCGGCGTTGCGCACCACCCCTTCGAGGCGACGAGCCATGTCGATGAGGTCTTTGACCTCCTCATCCTGCTCGTAGAGTTCGGGCAGCTTGGGCTCAGCCTCGAATGCCTTGGCAAGCGTCATGCCCGGATCCGGCGGGATCAGCTTGGAGATACGATCGACAAAGCCGTAGGCGTGACCCAGCACCCGGCCCACATCCCGCACCACCGCCTTGGCCGCCATGCTGCCGAAGGTGATGATCTGGGAGACCGCCTCCCGACCATACATATCGGAAACGTGCTCGATCACTTCATCGCGCCTGTCCATGCAGAAGTCGACGTCGAAGTCGGGCATGGATACCCGCTCGGGGTTCAGGAAACGTTCGAACAGCAGGTCAAATTCCAGCGGGTCGAGGTCAGTGATCTTGAGGGCGTAGGCCACCAGAGAGCCCGCACCCGAGCCCCGGCCCGGGCCAACGGGGATGCCGTTGTCCTTGGACCACTGGATAAACTCCATCACGATGAGGAAGTAACCCGGGAAGCCCATCTGGTTGATCACTTTCAGCTCAACATCGAGACGCTCGTCATACTCGGGACGACGCTCAGCCCGCACCGCCGGATCCGGGAACAGGAACTCGAGACGCTCCTCCAGACCCTCTTTCGATTTGGCCACCAGAAAATCTTCGGTGGTCATGTCGCCGGTCGGGAAGTTGGGCAGGAAGTACTCGCCGAGACGCACCGTCACGTTGCAGCGTTTGGCGATCTCCACCGTGTTTTCCAGCGCTTCGGGGATATCGGCAAACAGCTCGGCCATCTCCTCCTGACTGCGCAGGTACTGCTGGGGGCTGTAGCGACGGGGACGGCGTTTGTCCATCAGGGTATAGCCATCGTGGATGGCAACCCGGATCTCGTGGGCGTCGAAGTCATCGGCGTTGAGGAACACCACCTCGTTGGTGGCGACCACCGGCAGCTCGAACTCGGTGGCGATGGCCACCGCCATGTGCAGGTAGACCTCTTCGTCGGGTCGACCGGTACGCAGCAGTTCGAGGTAGTAGGCATCGGGGAAGTGGGTCTGATAGAAGGCGACACACTGCTCGGTCATCTGCCGGTTGCCCTTGAGCAGGAACTTGCCCACATCCCCCTCGCGGCCACCGGAGAGGACGATCACCCCCTTGGCGTGTTCGGCGAGCCAGCTCTTGTCGATAACCGGCCGCCCTTGCACGTGGCCGCGCTGGTAACCGCGGGAAATAAGCAGGGTGATGTTCTGGTAGCCGTCGTTATCCATGGCGAGCAGGGTGAGACGGAACTGCTCGTCGCCGAGCTCATCGCTCTGCACCCAGAAGTCGGCCCCGACGATGGGCTTGATCCCCTTGCCGTGAGCTGCGCCATAGAAGCGCACCAGACCGCACATGTTCATCTGATCGGTCAGCGCCAGCGCCGGCATGTTGTTGGCCGCAGCCGCCCCGACGATGGGATTGATCTTCTGCAGGCCATCGACCATGGAGAAGTCGGAGTGGACTCGCAGGTGGATAAAACGGGGTTCAGCCATCGTCATCTCCTCTCGCTGCTCAAACTAAATGGCATGGTCTACTCGATCCCCAGTGCGCGGCGCACCGGTTTGAAGCTCTTGCGATATTCGGGCAACGGGCCGCGCTCAGCCAGAATGGCGAGGTGCTCAGGCGTAGGGTAACCCTTGTGGCGGGCAAAGCCGTACTCGGGATGGCGGCTGTCCAGCTCGGTCATCTCGCCGTCGCGGGTCACCTTGGCGAGGATCGAAGCGGCACTGATGGCGGCCACCAGACTATCGCCCTTGACCACGGCGCGCGCTTCCATCGGCAATGCAGGGCAGCGGTTGCCATCGATAAAGACCAGCTCGGGGGTGACCTTCAACCCCGCCACGGCTCGCTGCATCGCCAGCATGGTGGCATGCAGGATGTTGAGCTCGTCGATCTCCTCCGGAGTGGCGCGACCGATGGCCCAGGCGAGCGCTTTCTCTTTGATCTCGTCAAACAGGGCGAAGCGCTTCTTCTCGGAGAGCTTCTTGGAGTCGTTGAGCCCCGCGATCGGATTGGCGGGATCGAGAATGACCGCAGCGGTGACCACGTCACCCACCAGGGGGCCACGGCCCACTTCGTCCACACCGGCAACCAGCTTGTCGTCAGGAATATCGATCATCATCTTGTAGCCTTGAATCAAAACAGGCCCCGTGGGGCCTGACAGGGGTCGACTGGCGCGGCATTACCGCTCGAAAACGAATGAACGGGTAGCGCGGCGCAATCGACGGTCCGAAATAGCGTTATCTGCCGAGCAGATCCGCCACCGCATCGGCGGCCTGCGAGTCGGCATTGCAGCGGATCAGCTGGTGCAGCTCGGTGAAGGTGTTGACCAGCGCACTGTTGTCGTGCTCGAAGTACTTGCTCACCTCTTCCACCAGATTCTCCGGGGTGCACTCATGCTGGATGAGTTCCGGCACCAGCATGCGACCGGCGAGCAGGTTGGGCAGAGAGACAAATTCGGTCTTTACCAGTCGCTGGGCCAGCCAATAGCTGAAGGGCTTGAGCTTGTAGCCCACCACCATCGGCTTTTTCACCAGCATGGCTTCAAGCGCCGCGGTACCAGAGGCCAGCATCACCACGTCAGCGGCGATCATCGCCTCGCGGCCCTGCCCTTCCAGCAGCACCATGTCGAGACCCGGTGCTACCTCGGCCTTGATGGCCATAAACTGCTCACGCCGTTTCTGGTTGACCAGCGGCACGATGAAGCCGAGATCCGGATAGCGCACCGTCAGGTGTTTGCACGCCTCGAGAAACAGGGGAGACATAAAGCCCACTTCTGCGGTTCGGCTGCCCGGCAGCACCGCCAGCCAGCGGCGATTGGCATCGATACCGAGATTACGACGCACGGCAGCCTGATCCGGCACCAACGGAATATCATCCGCCATGGTGTGACCGACAAAACGGCAAGGGGCGTCGAAGCGGTCGTAGAAGGCTTTCTCGAACGGCAGGAAGGCGAGCACCATGTCGGTAGCGGCCTTGATCTTGTGAATGCGGTTCTGACGCCAGGCCCACACCGAGGGGCTGACATAGTGAACCGTCTTGATACCGGCGCGGCGCAGTTTCAGCTCCACTCCGATATTGAAATCCGGTGCATCCACGCCGATGAAGATATCGGGCGGGTTGGCAATAAAGTGGCGCAACAGTTCGCGACGGACCTTGAGGATGCGCGGCAGACGGCCCAGCACCTCGGTGATCCCCATGACGGAGAGCTCTTCCATCTCGAACAGGGCCTTGACGCCGAGGGCCTGCATCCGCGGCCCGGCGATCCCTTCAAACTGCGCATCCGGGTAGCGGGCCTGCAGCTCGCGCACCAGACCGGCAGCCAGAATGTCGCCGGAGACTTCTCCGGCGACGATACCGATACGAACCGGATCAGGCACGGATGATCCCGCGCTCGTTATCTTTGAGGAAGTCCACATAGAGCTGGACGGCCGGTTCGGCTTGCGCCATCTCAATCAGCACCGGCAGCACCTCTTCGATGGTCTTGCCGGAGCGGAAGATCTCTTTGTAGGCACGCTTGACGGCAGAGATGGCCTCCGCACTAAAACCGCGGCGACGCAGACCTTCAGAGTTGACCCCGAATGGCTTGGCGTAGTTGCCGGCGGCCATCACGTAAGGCGGCACGTCTTTGTTCAGGGCGGCGCAGCCACCGACGAAGGCGTGGGAACCGACGCGACCGAACTGGTGAATGGCGGAGAGACCACCAAAGATCACGAAGTCACCGATCACCACGTGGCCCGCCAGGGTCGCGTTGTTGGCGAAGATGCAGTTGTCACCGATGATGCAGTCGTGGGCAACGTGAACGTTGACCATGAACAGGTTGCCACTGCCCACCTTGGTCAGGGATTGATCCTGAATGGTGCCACGGTGGAAGGTGCAGTTCTCGCGAATGACGTTGTTGTCGCCAATCTCGAGGAAGGTGCGCTCACCGGCGTACTTCTTGTCCTGGCAATCCTCACCGATGGAGGTGTGCTGGAAGATCTTGTTGCCACGACCAATCTTGGTCGGGCCCTTGATCACCACATGGGAACCTACCCAGGTGTTGTCACCGATTTCCACCTCGGCGCCGATGACAGAAAAGGGGCCGATTTCAACCCCTTTACCGATCACGGCAGACTCATGGACGATGGCAGTATCGTGAATGATGGCAGTCTGGTCGATCACGTGTGTTAAACCTCGCGTTTGGCGCACATCAGCTCGGCGGTACAGACCACTTCACCGTCGACGGTGGCGACACCGGTGAACTTGGCAATACCGCGACGCTCTTTCAGGAACTCCACGTCCAGCACCAGTTGGTCACCGGGGCCGACCGGGCGCTTGAAGCGAGCGTTGTCGATTGAGGCAAAATAGTAGAGTTCGTTGGGAGACGGCTTGCCCACCATGGTAAAGGCCAGGATACCGGTGGCCTGTGCCATCGCTTCCAGGATCAGTACGCCAGGAAACACCGGCTTGGCCGGGAAGTGCCCCTGGAAGATCGGCTCGTTGAACGAGACGTTCTTGATGGCGCGCAGAGTTTTGCGCTCATCGCTGATCTCGTAGTCGTCTACACGATCCACCATCAGAAACGGATAACGGTGGGGCAGCAGATCCATGATTTCCTGGATACCCAGGCTCTTCTTTTCAGTAGTCAAAACAGTACCCTATACCAATCGTGATTATTCTTGATCCAGCTTCTTCTCAAGCTTGCTTAACCGCTTGTGCATCTCTTCGATACGCATCACCCGGGCGGCGGTCTTGCGCCACTCTTTATTGGTTTGCAGAGGGATGCCGGAAGAGTAGACACCGGGCTCGGTAATGGGTCGCATAACCATGGCCATACCGGTAACGGTGGCCTGGTCGCAGATCTCCATATGCCCGTTAAAGACGGAAGCGCCGCCAATGATACAGTATTTGCCGACCTTGAGACTACCAGCCATCACGGTAGAGCCCGCCACGGCGGTACCGTAACCGATCTCCACGTTGTGGGCGATCTGGCATTGGTTGTCGATGATGACGTTGTCAGCGATGCGGGTATCTTCCAGCGCACCGCGGTCAATGGTGGTACAGGCACCGATCTCGACCCGGTTGCCAATGGTCACACCGCCGAGCTGGGGGATCTTGATCCACTCGCCACGCTCGTTGGCATAACCGAAACCATCGGCGCCGATCACTGTGCCGGATTGAACCAGACAGTCGGTGCCCATAGTCACATTGTGATAGAGGGTGACGTTGGCCCACAGCCGGGAGCGGGCTCCCAGCCGGGTGTTCTTGCCAACGAAACAACCCGGGCCAATGCGTACATCATCACCCAGCACGACGCCGGATTCGATCACTGCATTGGCGCCGATGGCCACTCTCTCGCCCAGTTGCACGTCAGCCGCGATGACGGCGCTCGGATGAATATCCGTGGCCGGCTGCGGGGTGGTGTCCAGCAGTTGGGCTACCCGGGCAAAGCCCACATAGGGGTCTTTGAGCACCAGGGCATTGGTGGGACAAAATGGCAGATCCGCTTCTGTAATGAGCACGGCGGTCGCCTTGCTCTGCTCCAGATAAGAACGGTACTTCTTGTTGGACAGGAAGGTAATCTCACCCTCCCCGGCCTTTTCCAGTGTCGCTACCTTGCGGATTTCCAGGGTTCCGTCGCCATGGACCTGGGCCCCCAGTTGCTGGGCCAGCTGTGCGAGAGTGAATGCCATCAATTAGTTGCTCTTGCTTACCTGAGAAATAACCTGGCCGGAGATGTCCAGCTTGCTGGCGGCATACGGGGCGGCATTGCGCTCCAGCACCAGATCGTAACCATTGCTCTTGGCGATGGAATCGATGGCAGCCTGCACCTTGGTCAGGATCTTGTTGCGCTCTTCGGACTGACGGCGGCCGTTGTCCTGCTCAAAGGCTTGACGCTTCTGGTTGAACTCCATCTGCAGCTTGGCCAGCTTCTCCTGGTTCTGCTTTTTCTGCTCGGCGCTCATGAAGGCTTCATCCTTGCGGAACTTCTCGACCAACTTCTGGCCTTCCTGTTCCAGCTTCTGCAGCTCACGCATGCGCGGCTCGAATTCACCTTTCAGCTTGGCTGCAACGGCTTCACGCTGGGGCAGCTTTTGGAAGACTTCGCCCATGTCGACCACGGCGATCTTGGTCTCAGCGAAGGCAGAACCCATGCCGGCAGCCATCAGTGCAAAGCTCAAACCAGCTACTTTCAACGCTTTATTCACACTTACTCCTTGTTCCCTCATGGCGAGGGCTACCTGATTTACCCGATTATGCAAGCGGCGTTAGGACCGTCTTGTTACCTGGTGAGGCACGCATACCGCGCGTCCCATCATTGAAGACCCCCACCGCATGGGTGGGGGCGAAACTCTGCTTAGAAAGTACGACCGATGTTGAAGGAGAAGAACTCGGTGCGATCCCCTTCATATTTCTTGATCGGCTTGGCCAAGGCGAACACCAGCGGCCCCATCGGCGAGAGCCACTGCAGGGAGACACCGGCAGAGACCCGGATATTGCCCGGGTTGGAGTAGTCCTGGCTCAGATAGTTGCAATCAGAACCGGCGGCGCAAGGATATGCTCCGTTGGCAAAATCGGTGCTCCAGACGGTACCTGCGTCCATAAAGACGGTGGAACGGATCTGCGGACGATAGGTCTCGGAGACGAACGGGGTCGGGAAGACCAGCTCCAGTGAAGCGACGGCCAGAGCGTTGCCCCCCACCGAGGTGTCGGAACCTTCGTAGTAACCAGTTTCACACGGCTGAGAACCCGTGCAACTGCCAGCACCCGGCTTGTTGTAGGTTTTGTAGATGGCCTTGGGACCAATGGTATTGCTCTTGAAGCCGCGTACTGTATCGAAACCACCGGCATAGTAGTTCTCGAAGAACGGCAGCATGGAGTCATCGCCATAGCCGTTACCGTAGGAGACACGACCCTTGCCGATCATAACCCAGCTGTGATCCGCATCGAGCGGGAAGTAGTGGGCATCTTCGGCGGAGAGCTTGTAGTACTGCAGTTCCATGCCCGGCACGGTCACCTTGGCGTTGATACGCTGACGATCGCCAGAAGTCGGGAACATCCCCTTGTTCAGGGTAGAGCGGGTCCAGCCAGCGGTGACATCAACGGTCACGAAATCGAGGTTGGAACCATCCTGTGAGTAAGCATTCCAGAACTGATCCATCTGTACCGACTGGCGGTTATCATTCCACTGATCCCAGCAGTAGGTATTGCCATCAGTATCCGGATTGTCCTTCAGACACTCCTGATAGTTCTGGGCATTGAATGACGGACGACTCAGCTTGGTGCTCTCGATACCGGTACTGAAGTCGAGACGGTTGAACTCATTGACCGGGAAGCCGCTGGAGAGACGGAAACCGATGGTTTCGTTCTCGTAATCGACGATATCGGCATCATCGGCGCGGAACTGGTTGTAGTAGACCCGACCACCCAGGCTGACACCATCCACGGTGAAGTAGGGGTCGTTGTAGCTCAGGTCAACGTTCTTGGAGTAGTCGTTGGTGCTGGCATTGATGGAGACCTTTTTACCGGTACCCATAAAGTTGTCCTGGGAGATCCCCGCCTGCAGGCTCAGACCTGACTCGGTGCCGTAACCGATACCGGCGTTGATGGAGCCAGCAGGCTGCTCCTTGACCTTGAAGTCGAGGTCAACCAGGTCATCGTTGCCCGGTACCCGCTTGGTGTCCACTTCGACACTCTCGAAGTAGCCAAGGCGGTTGAGACGGCTCTTGGACTGCTCGATGTTGTCGGAGGAGAGCCAGGTGCCCTCCATCTGGCGCATCTCGCGACGCAGCACCTGGTCTTCGGTGGTGGCGTTACCGCTGAAGTTGATGTTGCGCACATAGACACGGGGGCCAGGCTCAACGTTGACGATCAGCTCGACTTCCTTGGTCTTGTCATTGACCTGTGGGAAGGTGACCACTTTCGGATAGGCGTAGCCGTAACGGCCGAGGAACTTGGAGAGCACCTCTTCGGTATGAGTCACCTGACTGGCAGAGTAAATGCTGCCGGCAGCGATCGGGATCAATCCCTTCATCTCGCCACCGCGGTCGATCAGGTCACCCTTGAGCTGGACACCGGAGACCTTGTACTGATCCCCTTCCTTGATGTTGAGGGTGACGTAGACGCCCTTCTTGTCGGGGGTCATGGAGACCTGGGTAGACTCCTGCTGGAAGCGGATATAGCCGCGATCCATGTAGTAGGAGCGCAGGGTCTCGATATCGCCGGCCAGTTTCTGCTTCTGATAGCGCTGATCGGCGGTGAAGTTCCACCAGGGCACTTCGTCGCGCAGGGAGAGCTGGGCAATCAGCTTCTCTTCAGGGAAGACGCTGTTGCCGACGATGTTGATCTGCTGGATCTTGGCCGCTTCCCCTTCCACGAAGGTGAACTTGAGGTCGACCCGGTTGCGCGGCAACGGGGTGACGATGGCCTTGACCTTGGCGGAGTATTTACCCACGCCATAGTAGAAATCTTCCAGTCCCTTCTCGAGGGAAGTGAGTACGGTGCGATCCAGCGGATCACCCACACGAATACCGGAGGACTCCAGACTCTGGGTCAGTTGCTCCTCTTTGATATCCTTGTTGCCGGCAAACTCGATGCTGGAGATGGTCGGACGCTCCTTGACCATCACCTGCAGCACCTGGCCGTCACGGTAAACCTTCACATCCTCGAAGTTACCCGAGGCATAGAGCTTTTTGATGGCGCTGGCCAGAGCCACGGAGTCGACGGTATCACCGACCCGGATCGGCAGGTTCAACAGTGCGGCACCCAGGGTCACCCGTTGCAGACCTTCGACCTGGATATCTTGCACCACAAAAGAGGCAGGGGCCGCCTGGGCCAGGAAACTGGCACCCAGCAGGCAACTCAACACCAATGCTTTTTTAACAGCCATTTTGTTCTTGTGTGTCCTTGTTGATGCTCTGGCCTCAGAGGCGAGCGAAATCGTTAAACAGCGCAATTCCCATCAATAACATCAGAATGGCGGCGCCGATCCTGAAACCCACTTCCTGTATTTTCTCTGATACCGGCTTGCCGGTGACCGCTTCGATAAGGAAATAGACCAGATGGCCACCATCGAGCACCGGCAGGGGGAACAGATTGATAATCCCCAGGTTGACGCTGATCAGCGCCAGAAAACTCAAGAAATAGACCAGACCATAGTCGGCACTGCTGCCGGCGCCCTTGGCAATGGAGATGGGGCCGCTCAGGTTGTCCAGCGACACGATGCCACCGATCAACTTGCCAATCATGTCAAAGGTGAGCGTGATCAGGCTCCAGGTCTTGTTCGCGCCATGCCACAGCGCCTGCAAAGGCCCATACTGTAACAGAATTCGATATTCATCCGGTAATGGAACCAGTTGCGGCGAGAGACCGACGAATCCTACCAGCTTGCCCTGCACCTTGCGGCTATCCGGGGTCAGGGTCACGTTGAGCTCACTGTTGTTGCGCTCAACCACCACTTGCAGGGGTTCGCCCGGTGCCTGCTGCACCAGTTCGACAAACTGGGCCCACGCGGTAATAGGCTGATCGCCGACCTGTTTGATACGGTCACCGACCTGCAGCCCCGCCTTTTCACTGGCACTCTTGGCCACCACTGCAGCCACGACTGGCAGCACTTTGCCACTCAGGGGGACAATTCCCAAGCTGCCGATAGGCGACTCTTTATCCGGATCGAAGGTCCAGCCGGTCAGCGACAAGGTTTTATCGGTGGCATAGCTGGTATTGGGTGCCTGCACCTTGAGAGTCACTGCATCATCACCCAGATGACTGATAAGAGCGTAGGTGACGCTCTCCCAGTCACCGGTCAGCTCATCGCCGACCCCGACAATCTCCATCCCGGGCAGCACACCCGCCTCGGCCACGATGGATGCGGGACGCACCTCACCGATCACCGGCTTGACGCTCGGCACCCCGATGATAAACATCAGCCAGAGGGCAAACAGGGCAAAGACGAAGTTGGCCATGGGACCTGCGGCGACAATCGCCATCCGCGCCCAGACACTCTTGTGGTTGAAGGCATACTGCTCGTCACCGGGCTTGAGTTCATCGACCCGGCCATCGAGCATCTTGACGTAACCACCGAGCGGGATCAGCGCCAGCACATATTCGGTGCCATCTTTACCCATCCGGCGCCAGATCGCCTTGCCAAAACCGATAGAGAAGCGCTCAACCTTGACGCCACAACGACGGGCCACCCAGAAGTGACCAAACTCGTGCACCGCGACCAGCAGGCCCAGCGCAACAACAAAAGCACCGATATTCCACAACACACCGCCCATCAGCCAAGCTCCTCAATCAAAGTGTGAGCACGGGCTCTTGCCGCACCGTCCAGGGCAAACAGATCATCGAGCGAGCAGATGGCGCTGCTCTCCAGCGCCAGCATCACTGCCTCGTTGATCCGGGCAATATCCATAAAACCGATGCGCCCGGCCAGGAAGGCGGCAACCGCCTCCTCGTTGGCCGCATTGAGCGCAGTGGTCGCCGCTTGTCCCTTCTGGCAGGCATTGATGGCCAGCGCCAGACAGGGGTAGCGATCATAATCAGGCCGGATAAAGCTGAACTCTCCGACACTGAAGAAATCCAAAGGTTCCACACTGGAGGGGATGCGATTGGGATAAGCAAGCGCATGGGCGATGGGGGTACACATATCCGGATTGCCAAGCTGGGCCAGCACGGAGCCATCCTTATACTGCACCATGGAGTGGATCACCGACTGCGGGTGGATCACCACCTGGATCTGCTCGGGCGCCGCATTGAACAACCAGCGCGCCTCGATGTACTCCAGCCCCTTGTTGATCATGGTGGCGGAGTCGACCGAAATCTTGGCCCCCATCGACCAGTTGGGATGAGCGATGGCCTGCGCCGGCGTCACCTTCGCCAGCTCGCTGATCTCGGTGTAACGGAACGGACCGCCGGAACCGGTCAGCAAAATCTTGCTGATCCCCGCCGCCGCCAGATCGCAAAAACCGGGCTGGCGCTGCACGGCAGTCGGCAGACACTGGAAGATCGCATTGTGTTCGCTGTCGATGGGTAGCAGCTCGGCGCCATGCTCGCGCACGGCCTCCATGAAGAAAGCACCGGACATCACCAGCGCCTCCTTGTTGGCCAGCAAAATACGCTTTCCGGCACGAACCGCAGCCATGGTCGGGGCCAGTCCGGCCGCCCCCACAATGGCGGCCATCACGCTATGGGCGTCGGGGTGAGCGGCAACCTCGCAAAGGGCTGCTGCACCAGACATGACCCGGGTTGTACTACCGTGCGCTTTCAGACGGGCAGCCAGTTCACGGGCGGCATCCTCATCGACCATCACGGCAAAACGGGGGGAGAATTCGAGGCAGTCCCGCAACATGGCATCCACGTTGCGGGCGGCGGTCAACGCCAACACTTGCCAACTGCCCGGGTTATGGCGCAGCACTTTCAAGGTACTCTGACCGATGGAGCCGGAGGCTCCCAGAATAACCAGTGACTTGTGCATCAAAACTCCTGACTGAGTAGCAGATAACTGAGCAGAAACACCGGCAGGGCGGCGGTCAGGCTGTCGATCCGGTCGAGAATACCGCCATGACCCGGCAGCAGGGTGCCGGAATCCTTGATGCCCGCTTCGCGCTTGAACATGCTTTCGGTCAGATCGCCGAGTACGGAGGCCAGCACCGCCAGCAGAGAGCAAAACAGCACGGTGATCATCTTGGCAGGAACAAATCCCATCGACCAGGTGACGCCGATGGCCAGCAGGCTGGCGGTAAAGAGGCCGCCGCACATCCCTTCGATGGTTTTGCCCGGACTCACAGCCGGTGCCAGCTTGTGCTTACCGAACGCCTTGCCGAAAAAATACGCGCCAGAATCTGCCGCCCAGACCAGTCCCATCACGAACAACAGGATCCAGGCCCCCATCATGGGGTCATGGTAAAAGTTGTAACCACGAATGGCGACCAGCGACCAGAAGAAGGGAACCAGGGTCACCAGACCAAACAGCGACTTGAGCCAGATAGACTCTTTCCACAGCTTGGCGCTTTGGGGATAACGCAGCACCAGCAGCAGACCCAGCAACCACCAGCTTACCGCGGTCCAGAGCACGCCCATCACCAGGGGGTGCAGGTGAGGCGTCCAGAGTTGCTCCACCGGCAGCCAAAAGAGGCTGGCACCGAGCAACAGACAAAATACGATGGGTAACCATTGCTGCGGAGCAGCAGAGACAAACCCACTCCATTCGCGACTGGCCAACAAAAACACCAGCGCGGCCAACAGGGCAAAAAATTTCAATGGCAGAAAGAAGAGCGCCCCCAACACCAGGGGGATCAACATCAAAGCAGTAATAATTCGTTGTTTTAGCAAAAGAAACCTCTCTCTTGGGAGCGGGGTTTAGCCGGTCTGCTGCTCGGCGATCAATTCCCGTATCTGTTCACCCGTGCAACCGAAGCGACGCTCGCGGGCAACGAAAGAGGCAACCGCCTCACTGAACTCGGCCTCGTTGAAATCGGGCCACAATACCGGGGTAAAATAGAGCTCTGCATAGGCGAGCTGCCATAACACAAAGTTGCTGATGCGATGATCGCCACCGGTACGGATCAGGAGATCCACCGGCGGCAGGTCGGCCATACACACTTCGCGACCAAGCATGGATTCATCGATGTCATCGGCGGCCAGTTCACCGGCAACAACCGCGCGGGCCAGCTTGCGAGCCGCCTGAGCGATATCCCACTGGCCGCCATAGTTGGCCGCAATATTCAGGGTCAATCCCTTGTTATTGGCGGTCAAGGCTTCCGCCTTGGCGATTTTGGCCTGCAACCGATCACTGAAGCGAGCGGTATCGCCAATCACCCTGAGCCGGATCCCGTGACTGTGAAGTTTGTTCACCTCGCGGCCCAGCACGGTAATGAAGAGCTCCATCAAGGCGCTGACTTCCCCTTCCGGACGACGCCAGTTTTCGCTGGAGAATGCAAACAGGGTCAATGCCTCGATCTTGGCTCGCGCAGCAAAGGTAACGGCCTCGCGCACTGACTTGACGCCCGCCTTGTGGCCATAAACCCGCATCTTGCCTCGGTTCTGGGCCCAGCGACCGTTACCATCCATGATGATGGCGACGTGACGGGGTAAAGACGAGTTGGCACAATCACCCAACGCAGCCAAAAGCGACATGGTTTTCTCCCACAAAGACAAAAGCGCCGTGCAGGGGCACTACACGGCGCTCGTAATATACCTTTCAGGCGCTTAGATTTCCATTAGCTCCTTCTCCTTTGCAGCAAGAGCCTCATCGACCAGCTTGATGTAGGAGTCAGTCAGTTTCTGGATCTCTTCCTGGGCGCGACGGTCGTCGTCTTCGGAGATCTCTTTGTCCTTCAGCAGCGCTTTCAGGTCGGCGTTGGCATCGCGGCGAATGTTGCGCACGGCAACACGGGCGTTTTCCGCTTCGGCACGGACGATCTTGGTCAGGTCGCGACGGCGCTCTTCGGTCAGCGGCGGCAGCGGCACGCGCAGGGTCTGGCCATTGCTGGAGGGGTTCAGGCCCAGATCGGAGGTCAGGATCGCCTTCTCTACCGCCTGGATCATGGAGCGGTCAAAAATGGAGATGGAGAGGGTGCGAGCATCTTCTGCCACGACGTTGGCCAACTGTTTCAGCGGAGTGGCAGCACCGTAATACTCAACCTGGATGCCGTCGAGCAGGCTCGGGTGAGCACGGCCAGTACGGATCTTGGACATCTGGGTCTTGAGTGATTCGACACTCTTGCCCATACGCTCCTTGGCGTCGTTTTTAATCTCGTTGATCACAGCGGTTTTCCTTTTGGCGAACGAGCCGCCATGCGGCTCGCATCTATATTATTTGCTGACGTAATGGATCAGGGTACCTTCCGGCTCACCCATGATAACCCGGCGCAAAGCGCCCGGCTTGTTCATGTTGAACACCCGGATCGGCAGATCATGGTCACGTGCCAGAGTAAAAGCAGCAAGATCCATCACCTTGAGCTCTTTTTCAAGAACTTCATCATAACTCAATTCATGGTACAGCACGGCATCCGGATTCTTGACTGGATCTTCGTTGTATACACCATCAACCTTGGTGGCCTTGAGCACTACATCGGCTTCGATCTCGATCCCGCGCAGGCAAGCCGCAGAATCGGTAGTGAAGAAGGGGTTGCCAGTACCGGCAGAGAAGATCACCACTTTGCCTGCACGCAGCTGGCTGATTGCCTCGGCCCAGCTGTAGGAATCACAAACCCCTTGCAGGGAAATGGCAGACATCAGACGGGCATTCACATAAGCACGATGCAGAGCATCACGCATGGCCAGACCGTTCATCACGGTTGCCAGCATACCCATGTGGTCGCCCACCACGCGGTTCATGCCCGCCTTGGCAAGACCGGCACCACGGAACAGGTTGCCGCCACCGATGACCAGACCGACCTGAACACCCAGCTCAACCAGCTCTTTGATCTCTTGGGCCATCCGCTCCAGCACTGCCGGATCAATGCCGAAACCCTCGGATCCTTGCAGGGCTTCACCACTCAACTTCAGAAGAACACGTCTGTATGCAGGTTTGGGATTGGTACTCATGTCACTGATTCCTGGTCATATAAAGACCGCGACATAAGTCGCGGTCTGGGGAAACGGAAAAACCGGTTCGATTAGGCCTTTTGAGCGGCCGCGATTTGGGCTGCAACTTCAGCAGCGAAATCGGTCTCTTGCTTCTCGATGCCTTCGCCCACTTCGAAACGGGTGAAGGAGACAACGTCAGCGCCTTCTTTCTTCAGCAGCTCGGCAACAGTCATGGAAGGATCTTTCACGAACGGCTGACCAGTCAGGGAAACCTCACCGGTGAACTTCTTCATGCGACCTTCAACCATCTTCTCGGCGATCTCTTTCGGCTTGCCGGAGTTGATGGCGATGTCGATCTGGATTTCGCGCTCTTTGGCAACGACTTCAGCAGATACATCTTCAGGCTTGACGAATTGCGGGCTGTTGGCTGCAACGTGCATGGCCAGATCTTTGGCCAGTTCGTCGGAACCACCGGTCAGCTTGGTGATAACACCGATGCGGGAACCGTGAACGTAGGTGCCCAGGTTGTCACCTTCAACCAGCATCACGCGACGCAGGTTCATGTTCTCACCGATCTTGGCGATCAGGTTGGTGATGGTCAGCTCGACGGATTCGCCGTTGCCAAAATCAGCGGCTTTCAGCGCATCAACGTCTGCGATCTTCTGGGTAGCTGCGATCTCGACGATCTTCTGACCCATGGCCAGGAAACCGGCATCCTTGGAAACGAAGTCAGTCTCGCAGTTCAGCTCGATCATGACGGCAACGTTGCCTTCGGTACGGGCGAAAATCACACCTTCAGCGGCGATACGGCCAGCTTTCTTGGCGGCTTTGGCCTGACCGGATTTACGCATGTTCTCGATGGCCAGCTCGATATCGCCGTTGGCCTCTTCCAGTGCTTTTTTGCAATCCATCATGCCAGCGGCGGTGCGCTCGCGCAGTTCTTTTACCAGGGCGGCAGAAATGTTTGCCATGTCCAGTATCCTCGGTCTTGAATTGACAAGAAACAGGGGCCACAAGGGCCCCTGCTAACCAATTACATCAGCTTGGTTAATAAGGGCTTTGCAGACCTTATCAATTACTCAGCTTCAACGAAGCCATCTTGTTCGGCTTGAACAACGATGTCCTGCTCGCGAGCTTCCAGTACGGTGTCAGCAGCAGCATTCAGGTACAGCTGTACGGCACGGATAGCGTCGTCGTTACCCGGGATGACGTAATCAACGCCGTCCGGGTTGGAGTTGGTATCAACGATGGAAACTACCGGGATACCCAGGTTGTTGGCTTCTTTGATAGCGATGTGCTCGTGGTCGGCATCGACAACGAACAGAACGTCAGGCAGGCCGCCCATGTTCTTGATACCACCCAGGCTCTTCTCCAGCTTTTCCATTTCGCGAGTACGCATCAGCGCCTCTTTCTTGGTCAGCTTCTCGAAGGTACCGTCCTGGCTCTGGGTTTCCAGATCTTTCAGGCGCTTGATGGACTGACGAACGGTTTTCCAGTTGGTCAGCATGCCGCCCAGCCAGCGGTGGTTAACATAGAACTGGTCGCAACGCTCAGCGGCTTCTTTTACGGCTTCAGACGCGGCACGCTTGGTACCTACGAACAGTACCTTGCCTTTCTTGGCAGCTACGGAGCTGATGAAGTTCATGGCATCGTCAAACATCGGAACGGTTTTTTCCAGGTTGATGATGTGAACTTTGCTGCGGGCACCGAAGATGTAGGATTTCATTTTCGGGTTCCAGTAACGAGTCTGGTGACCGAAGTGAACGCCAGCTTGCAGCATGTCGCGCATAGAAACTTTAGCCATTTTATACCTCTATATTGGGGTTAGGCCTCCACACATCCCATATAACCGACCCGTTAAGGCACCCCGGCATATGTGTCGATGTGTGTGTGTTGTTTAAGTAAGGGTGATGAAATCGGGACGCAAGTTCCCCATTCCGGCGCGCTTTATATCATAACTTTGTTCAGGACACCACCGGCCGACACCCTAAACAGGTGTAAATATGGATCCCGCCAGAGGATGCTGCGACGCTGATTTGACGTTGTGATGACAATCACACTGGAAGTACGAGGGGGTTGCGGATAAAATTTTGCCCTGATTGCAAACGCATCTATTTTTCATTACCTGTCCTGTCTGCCCTCGCAGGCCCAGCGGCAGGCCGCAAGAGAGATCCCATGTCCATTAAAATCAAGACACCGGAAGAGATTGAAAAGATGCGCGTTGCCGGCCAATTGGCCGCCGATGTGCTGGTCATGATTGCGCCCCATGTCAAAGCTGGCGTCACCACTGACGAACTGAACACCCTCTGCCACGACTATATTGTCGACGTACAACAGGCGGTTCCAGCTCCGCTCAACTACCACGGCTTCCCCAAATCCATCTGCACCTCGGTGAACGATGTGATCTGCCACGGTATCCCGAATCACAAGAAGCTGCGTGATGGCGATATCATCAACCTGGATATCACCGTCATCAAGGATGGCTACCACGGCGATACCTCGGCCATGTTCATCGTGGGTGAAACCACCCCGCTGCGCCGCCAGCTCTGCAAGGTTGCGCAAGAGAGCCTCTATGCCGCCATCAAGAAGGTGCGTCCGGGTGCCTGCATTACCGAGATTGGGGCCGTCATTCAGCCCATCGTCGAGAAGGCCGGTTTCTCTGTGGTGCGTGACTACTGCGGTCACGGCATCGGTGCCGAGTTCCACGAAGAGCCGCAGATCCTCCACTACCGCAACAGCGGCAAGCTGGAGCTGAAAGCGGGCATGTGCTTCACCATCGAGCCCATGGTCAACAGCAAGAAGTATCACTGCAAGGTCAATCCGAAGGATGGCTGGACCGTGACCACCAAGGATGGCGGCGACTCCGCCCAGTGGGAGCACACCCTGCTGGTGACCGATGATGGCTGCGAGGTGCTAACCCTGCGCCCCGATGACACTATCGACCGCTTCATCAAACACAGCTAACATCGAACCCCGGCCCTTGTGAAAAGCGCCGGGGTTTTTACTGCCTGTTTCAGCCAGATGCCTGCCACTTGTGTGTGAGATGCCATGGACGCCAGCCTGCTTTCCCCTCATCTGTTACCCGACGACCAGCTCACCCGCGATAACTGCAAAGAGTACCTGAGCCGCTTTCTCGGCTGGCTGCACGCCCGTTTCGATGCCGGTGACAACATCATCGAGCTGGTTGCCACCCGCTCCGAATACATGGATCAGTTGCTCTGCCGCCTGTGGCAGAAGTTTGGCTTCGACAAGAGCGACCTGACCCTGATCGCGGTGGGGGGCTATGGCCGCGGCGAGCTGCACCCCCACTCCGATATCGACCTGCTGATCCTCTATGACGGCGACGAACTGGACGAAGTGTTGGGACTACGCATTGGCGAGTTCATCACCCTGTTGTGGGATCTCAAGCTGGAGGTGGGTCAGGCGGTGCGCAACGTGGCGGAGTGCCTCGAGCAGGGGCGCGCCGATATTACGGTCGCCACCAACCTCATCGAGGCCCGCTACATCACTGGTCGCCAAGAGGGCTTTCGGCAACTGAAAGAGGCCACCGGCCCCCAGCACTTCTGGCCAAGTGAAGCCTTCTTTCGTGCCAAGCGCCAAGAGCAGGCGGAGCGGCACCAGCAGTTTCTCGGTACCGCCTACAAACTGGAGCCGGATCTCAAGTGCAATCCGGGCGGCCTGCGCGACATTCAGACCCTGGCCTGGGTCGCCCGTCGCCACTTCGGCGCCACCACCTTGTTCGAGATGACCAGCCACGGCTTTCTCAACCGCGCCGAGTACCGCGAGCTGCTCGACTGCCAGAACTTCCTCTGGAAGGTGCGTTTCGCCCTACATATGGCCATCAACAAGGGGGACAACCGCCTGCTGTTCGACCGCCAGCGCACCGTGGCCCAGATGCTGGGCTTCGAGGGGGAAGGGAACGCTCCGGTCGAGCAGATGATGAAGCGCTTCTACCAGACGGTGCGGCGGGTCGCCGAACTCAACGAGATGCTGCTGCAACTGTTTGACGAGGCGATCCTCGGCAACAGCGCCATGGATGTGCGCCGCCTCTCCGACGAGTTCCAGCTCCGTGGCCGCCTCATCGATGCGGTCGATGCCGAGCTGTTTGCCCGTGAACCGGTCGCTATTCTGCGTCTCTTCTATCAGATGGCCCAGCATCCCGAGATTGCGGGCATCCACTCCGCCACCCTGCGCCAGCTGCGCGAGGCGCGCCGCAAGCTCAACTGCTGGCTGCAGGAGTTGCCGGACTGCCGCCGCCTGTTTATGGCGCTGCTGCGCCATCCCAACGGCATCGGCCTGCCGCTTACCCTGATGCACAAATACGGCATCCTCGCTGCCTATCTGCCGCAATGGAACCTCATCGTCGGCCAGATGCAGTTTGACATGTTCCACGCCTATACGGTGGATGAGCACACCCACCGGCTGCTCAAGAACATTCACGGCTTTCCCAACCCGGCCAATCGCCAGAGCCACCCGCTCTGCCATGAAGTGTTCACCCGACTGCGTAAACCGGAGCTGCTCAGCATCGCCGCCCTGTTCCACGATATCGCCAAGGGGCGGCGCGGCGATCACTCGGAACTTGGCGCCGTCGATGCGCTGGAGTTCTGTCAGCTGCACGGCCTCGATCGCTACGAGAGCCGGCTGGTCGCCTGGCTGGTGCGCCACCACCTGCTGATGTCGGTCACCGCCCAGCGCCGCGATATATACGATCCCGACGTGGTTACCGACTTTGCCCAGAAGGTGCGCGACGAGCAGCATCTCGACCTGCTCTACTGCCTCACCGTGGCCGATATCTGCGCCACCAACGATAGCCTGTGGAACGACTGGAAGGGCACCCTGCTGCGCGAGCTCTACTTCGCCACCCAGAAGGCGCTGCGTCAGGGGCTGGAGAACCCGCCCGACATGCGGCTGCGCATTCGCGAAAATCAGCGTCAGGCCAAGCAACTGCTGGCACAACGGGATGTATCGGAAGAAGCGATCAATCAGCTCTGGGGCGACTTCAAGGCTGATTACTTCCTGCGTCACAGCCCGGAACAGATCGCCTGGCACTGCCGCCACATCATCGAGCATGGCGACAATCCGGCTCCGCTGGTGATCATCGGCAAACACCCGACCCGCGGCGGCAGCGAGGTGTTCATCTACTGTCGCGACACGCCGAACCTGTTTGCCACCGTGGCCTCGGCGCTGGATCAGAAGAACCTCAACATCCACGACGCCCAGATCATGAACTCGCGCAGCAACTATGTGCTCGATACCTTTGTGGTGCTGGAACCGAACGGCGAACCCATCAGCCCCAACCGCACCGCCACCATCAAGAAGGCGCTGGAGAAAGCGCTGCAGGAGCCGGGCAAGCTGGTACTGCGCAGCAAGCCGTTGTCGCGCCGCCACCGCCAGTTCAGCGTACCAACACGGGTGGTCTTCCTACCCCATAAAGGGGAAAGCCGCCACACTCTGATGGAGCTGACCGCCCTCGACACTCCCGGCCTGCTGGCGCGGATCGGCGCCGTGTTCCAGCAGTGTGGTCTGTCGCTGCATGCCGCCAAGATCGCCACCTTTGGCGAGCGGGTCGAGGACTTTTTCAGCCTGACCAGCCTCGATGGCGAGCCATTGACCGCCGAGCAACAACAGCAATTGGAAGAGCGACTGGTTCATCAGCTTAATCCGCAGCAATTTGCTATGGAGTGAGTGCAATCTGATTCGAAAGAGGCGGTTTTCACCTCTTTTTTCCCATACCAAACAAATGGTTGGCCGGGAAATATGGACGAAATGGTCGTTGGCTGGAAGAATTCCGGTCAGCCACTTAAAAACAGTCGGAAAAGTGTGATACAACAAACAGAATTTTTTAAAGGAAACCTGTCATGACCGAGTTGCAACAGATCATTGAAGCGGCCTTCGAGCGCCGCGACACCATTACCCCGAGCACTGTGGACAGCGCTACCAAGTCCGCCATCCTGCAAGTCATCGAACTGCTGGACTCCGGCAAGGCCCGGGTTGCCGAGAAGATCGCCGGTGAGTGGGTCGTTCATCAGTGGTTGAAGAAAGCGGTACTGCTCTCGTTCCGTATCAACGACAACTACATCATCAAGGGCGACGATGCCCAATACTACGACAAGGTTCCCCTCAAGTTCTCCAACTACACCGCCGAGCAGTTCAAGGAAGCGGGTGTGCGCGTGGTGCCGCCGGCGACCGCCCGCAAAGGCTCCTTTATCGCCCCCAATACCGTGCTGATGCCCTCCTATGTCAACATCGGCGCCTTCGTTGACGAAGGTACCATGGTCGATACCTGGGCTACTGTCGGCTCTTGCGCCCAGATCGGTAAGAACGTCCACCTCTCCGGCGGCGTCGGCATCGGCGGCGTACTGGAACCGCTGCAGGCCAACCCGACCATCATCGAAGACAACTGCTTTATCGGCGCCCGCTCCGAAGTGGTTGAAGGGGTCATCGTCGAGGAAGGTTCCGTCATCTCCATGGGCGTCTTCATCGGCCAGTCCACCCGCATCTATGACCGTGAAACTGGCGAAATCCACTACGGCCGCGTACCGGCTGGCTCCGTGGTCGTCTCCGGCTCCCTGCCCTCCAAATGCGGCAAGTACAGCCTCTACGCGGCGGTGATCGTCAAGAAGGTCGATGCCAAGACTCGCGCCAAAGTCGGCATTAACGCCCTGCTGCGCTCCATCGACGAGTAATCAGCATAGCTGTGATGAAAAGGGCGCCTGATGGCGCCCTTTTGATTTTGGCGCCCTTGTCACAGGCAAGCCATGAGGCATCGGTTAAGATGGATGGGACAGGATCGTTTCAAACCGAGGAAGCCTGATGTACGAGAATCTCAAGAGCCTGGGGATCCAGGATCCCACCTCAGTGGACAGCTATACCCTGCGCCAGGAGGCCAACCACGACATCCTCAAGATCTACTTCAAAAAGCAGAAGGGCGAGTTCTTCGCCAAGAGTGTCAAATTCAAGTATCCCCGCCAGCGCAAGACCATGCTGGTCGACTCCGGTACCCACGAGTACAAGGATGTCACCGAGATCAACGCCAACCTCAAATACGTGGTAGATGAACTCGACAGCCTGACCCAAGGTATCCATCTGCAGGCCGATCCGGACATCAAACAGAAGATCCTGCGCGACCTGCGCCATCTGGAAAAAGTGGTGCAGAACAAGATCAGCGAAATCGAGCGGGATCTCGAGAAACTCTAGCCACACCGATTCGACAAAAGAGCGCCCTGGTGGCGCTCTTTTTATTGGCTGGCTTTATGGGGATATGGGGTTATCTGGCAATGCCGTGCGATAAGGTGAGCGGAGCACACCACCTTGTGCTGTTGGGCCACCATTGAGCAACCCGTTACACATAGCCCCTTGGAAAACACAACCCCTGCCAAGCCCCGAGACACGCTACAAGCAACCACAAATAGCAAGAGGGAGGCTTTCGCCTCCCTCTTCAAACACGCTGATATTCAGGCAACAGAATTAGTTGCTCTTCATCCAGATGTCCATGTCGGTTTTCAGGTTGTCAGACTTGGTACCAAAGATGGCTTGAACGCCGGAACCAGCCACAACCACACCGGCTGCACCCAGCTTCTTCAGACCAGCCTGGTCAACTTTGGCAACATCTTTTACGCCAACACGCAGACGGGTGATGCAGGCATCCAGAGAAGCGATGTTCTCTTTACCACCGAAGGCGGCAACCAGAGCAGCAGACATCTCGTCTTTGCCTTGGCCAACGGCCTCTTCAGCAGTCTCGTCTTCACGACCCGGGGTTTTCAGGTTCATGGCACGGATAACGAAGCTGAATACGACGTAGTAGATGGCCGCGTAAACCAGACCCAGACCAACCAGCAGCAGCATGTTGTCGGCACGCGGTGATTGCACCACGAAGTCGATGAAACCGTTGGAGAAGGTGTGACCGTGTACGATCCCCAGAGAGTTGGTCAGCACATAAGCCAGACCAGCCAGTACAGCGTGGATGGCGTACAGAACCGGAGCGATGAACAGGAAGGAGAATTCAATCGGCTCGGTGATACCGGTCAGGAAAGAGGTCAGGGCTGCAGAGGCCATGATACCAACGATCTTGGCACGGTTTTCCGGCTTGGCAGCGTGAGCAATGGCGAACGCAGCAGCAGGCAGACCGAACATTTTGAACAGGTAGCCACCAGCCAGCTGACCAAAGCCGTTACCGGCAGCGCGGGACGCATCATCAGCAGTCAGGAAGCAGGTCATGATACCGTGAACAGTTTCACCAGCACCGTTGACACAGGTACCCGCCTGATAGAAGAACGGTACGTTCCAGATGTGGTGCAGACCGAACGGGATCAGGGAGCGCTCAACCACGCCGTAGATACCGAAGGCCAGTACCGGGTTCTGGTTGGCAGCCCAGTCAGAGAAGGCACCGATGGCGCCACCCACTGGCGGCCAAATCACGGACAGGATCACACCCAGACCGATGGAGAGGAAACCGGTGATGATGGGTACGGCACGTTTGCCCGCGAAGAAACCCAGGTACTCTGGCAGCTGGATCTTGTAGAAGCGGTTGAACGCCCAGGCAGCGATACCACCGGCCAGGATACCACCCAGCACGCCGGTTTCGATGGTTTCAACACCCATCACAGGTGCCATGACCTTCAGGGTTGCGACCATGATGCCGTAGCCAACGATGGCTGACAGACCGGATACACCGTCGTTATTGGTAAAGCCCAGAGCAACACCCACTGCAAACAGCAGGGCCATCTGGCCAAATACGGAACCACCGGCTTGCTCCATCAATTGGGAGACAATTTCCGGCATCCAGCTGAAGTGGGCAGCACCCACCCCCAGCAGAATACCTGCGACTGGCAAGACTGATACTGGCAGCATCAGCGCCTTACCAACCTTTTGCAGATTAGAGAAAGCATTTTTGAACATTGTGTGCGCTCCTGAATGGATTGTCGTCCCTGAACGATCTATCTGGATGAAATAAGCACTAATTCATTCAGATATCTTCGAGTCGGGCTTGTTTATTTTGACCATCAGAATATAACCCAGCGGGTCATAAATTGCTGCTTTCGAAGGCGGGGGAATATTGAATTTGGAGGGAAGATCACAACTTGTTTAGCGGCTAAAAAACGTCTCTAATATAAGTTAATAATCGGCATTATCACTTTATTACAAAGACATATAAATAGCAGTTTCACTTTGTATTTTAATAATGCCATTTACATCAAACAGAAACCAATTGTAACCAAATGTAACAGCTTGATTTTTATTTATTACAGCCTACCGATTAAAAAGGCCTCCAACAAGGGAGGCCTCAATAAATATATCTGACCAATAAATGGTCGTATTATTCTATTTTTGCGACCGCTTGACCGCATCAATAAACACGCTTTTTGCCTTGGTTGAACCAGCCCGCTCGGCCTCGTTCACCAGCTTCATCGCCTTGTCGATATCCCCCGTCTTGACCGCTTTTTCGATCTGGCTCTGGTAGAAGGCTTCTGTTTCACTCAGCATGGCAGGAGCAGGTTTGGCTGCGACCGCAGCTGTTGCAGTTGTGGTAACGGCTGCAGTCGTCGCTATCGCGGCAACCTGCTGACCCTGGCTCATGGCCACCTTATCGGCATATTCGGGTTTGAATACCGCATCAAGACCACTTCCACGGGCCATATCTTTGACTTTGATCTGCACCAAACCCCAAGGGGAGTGCGGGATCACCGGATCCTTGATATCAGGCTCAACGGTACCATTAGCACGAGCAAACGCTTTTGATGGATGAAGGATTGTTGTGCTGCCAGAGAGTTGGTCCGCAGGCGCATAGACGATCATGTATGTTTCGCTGGCCGGGTTGCCAGGCATGCTGCGGTCAACAAAGAGACGCCCTTCGATACGGTCGTTATCGAGCAGGTGAGCAGGCTGATAACTGAATACAGACTCACCCAGTACGCGAGTCACCTTGAACTCGGCATCCAGCATAATGACTTTGGGCACCATCACGGTTTTGCTCACCTGTGATGCCAGGCTAATCGCCAGATTACCGGTGTTGGCCGGCAGGCGATAAGCCGCAAAGTAACTCATCCCCTCATCAAACTGAAAAGTGGGTTGCTTGCCATCGATGGCCAGCAAGGTCTCACCTTCAGGCAAGGGGGCATAACTGAAATCTTTAAACGCCACACAGCAGCTGGAGGCTTTGGCCAACGCTTGCTTGGCTTGATCTGCATCGCTCAAGATAGAGCCATGTTCTTGCAGAGGAACAACCATGTTGCCGGCACAACCGGTTAATAGCGCAGTGATTACGGCTGCAATAGACATCTTTACCCGTTTCATTTTTCTTATCTCCATAATCCGGTGGCCGTGATCCGGCGAAACAAAACTGCCCCCATAAGGGGGCAGTCACTAACTTAACTTAAACTTTTGCTTACCACCAAGCTTCTGCTTGCACACCAAACTGGTAGGTGTCTTTGGAGGTATTGCCTTCGAAGACTTTCTTGTCTTCGTCGTTAGCCAGGTAGGAGGCGAACACACGGATTTCCGGACGGGCCCAGAAGCTGGAACCAGCAGACCAGGCTTGAGCCAGGGTCAGCTTGTAGCCGGCATCTTTGTCTTCGCTGCCATTGGTGGACTTGTTGTTGTCCTTGAAGTAACCGCCTTCAAAGATGGTCTTGTTGAAGTCATCCCACTTGTACATCGGGCGAACAACAACAGACATGGTTTCCCACTTGTCGTTGCCGTCCCACATTTCGTTGCCTACACCGTAAACCAGCTGGTGACCCATCTCCCAGGAGTTGCCCATCGGAACAACGCCCCAGTTGATGATACGGAAACCGTCAGCACCGTCTTTGGCTTCAGCGCCGTACCAGGAACCATCGCCATAGAAAGCCATGGTCTTGGAGTAACCTTCGGTACCGTATTGCAGCACGGTTTTGTTGAAACCACCGAGGATGCCAGCGGTCAGTTCAGCAGTCAGCATCACGCCATCTTGCGGATTCTTTTTCAGTGCTTTCTGATCGTTGGTCTCATTGACCAGAGCATAGTCAACGCCCAGTTCCAAGGACGCATCGGTCCACAGCGGGATGCCGGCATAACGCAGATCCAAGGTGTTAACGTTCAGATCTTCATTCTTCTGATAGGTCGGGTTACCGTTGCCATCCACTCCGGTTTGGGTGTACTGGCCAAACACATCGGCAGCGCTGCGATCGTTGCGTACCCATGCGAAAGAAACTTTACCCGGACCAGCCTGGATGCCTTCGATACCAGCACCGGCACCGGAGATGTTCCAGTAGTAGAAGTCGGAGATGTGGATGTCATGGCGTTGATAGTAACGCTTACCAGCCCACAGGGTTGCTTCAGGAGCAAAGTTCAGCAAGCCTTTGGCTTGTACGTTGAACTGACGCAGAGCGAAGTCGGAATCACCATTGCACTGCTTGGCATCGAAGTTACAAACAGTACCGGTACCTTCCCAGTCGTTTGAACCGTTGGAAGCCATGGCAAACATGGAATCAACATAGAAAGTCTTGCCATCTTTGTTGAATACTTCCTGACCCAGTTGCACTTCACCGTAGGTATCATTTTCGTTACCAAGACGGCCAACTTTATTGACGTTGTATTTAACCATGTCGCCGTCGCCGGAAACACCGACGCCGGAGCGGAAATAACCGTGGAAATCTACGGCAAAGGCGGCTTGGGAAGCCAGGGCGGCAGTAACAGCTGCTGCAATCGGGAGCCACTTCATTTTCATTGTCATATTCCTTATTTCCCGCAGTGAGGAGTGTGATCCTGAATATTCAACTTCTTATCACCATGTAATCCTGTCGGTGATAACCGAGGTTGATTATAGGGAGCGTATTTCACGACAAATATGAAGCGACTCACAAAATGGCGACAAATCGCTCGGCAAACGATCGCCACAACAACAACAAGTAAAAAAGCCATTAACCGCGCAATTAAAATCCGAAAAAAAAGAAAAACACACAACAACAGCAACCATGAAAGCGTTATCATTAATTAATTCGCGATAGAACCAAAGTCATTATTTTGTAGTTAGATGACAAAAACATGACTGAGATCGCTTTCAAGATGGAACTTTTATTTGGATGACGGGTCTGCGGTGCGCGTGAAACCATTACGGCAATGGAATGCTAAAAGGGGAAAATACCCCTCCGCCATCAGGGGAAATATGCGTTGCAGAGTGAGATGGTTTTTGTGCAAATAACAATCCCCTGCGACTTAAGGCTCAGGGGATTGATATGGCTCTATTTCAGAGAATATTCAGGGCTGAATATCCCACTTTTTCAGCCAGCTGAGTGCTACCTGTTCGGGTTCATCGTGCACGGTGGCATCCAGCTCCAGCGGGGGCATCACTCGCGTGGCCCCCAACTCTTGCAGCAATCCGTCCAGCCGACGGCCCGCGCCACAAAAATGGTCATAGCTGCTGTCCCCCATGGCAATCAGGGCATAACGCAATCCCTTGAGCCAAGGTGCCTTGTCGGCCAGCTCGCTGGCAAAAGGCTGCAGATTGGGTGGAATATCCCCCTGCCCGGTGGTGGCACTGACCAGCAATAAAAAACGGCCGGGGTCGATGTCCGCCAGCCGTGCTTCTTCGTGCAGAGAACAGTGATGCCCATTGCGTTCCAGCTCATCTGCCAAGGTCTCGGCCACCAACATGGCTGCGCCATAGACAGTTCCTACCACGATATCGATCTGCGCCATTCTCCTCTCCCTGTTTGAGTCACTCTTTTGAGCAACTCTATCAGCAAGCTGGCGTCAGATGCTACCGGTTCAGGGCTGAGGAGCAGGCGCTTAGTAGTCGCTCTCGCTGGCGGGCCAGCCCAGCTCGGCAAACAGGCGCAGCACATCCTGACCGAGCGGAGCCTGGATCCGCATTGGCACCTTGAGCACCGGATGGGTAAAGCTCAGGGTGCGGGCCACCAGCAGCAGCCGCTCGCAACCAAAGTGCTCGCGGAAGAAGCGGTTATGGCGGCCATCGCCGTGGGTGGTGTCGCCCACAATCGGGTGGAACAGATGATCCATATGGCGGCGTAGCTGATGCTTGCGGCCGGTCTTCGGGAACAATCGGACCAGACTGTAACGACTGGTGGGATGCTTCTTGGAGACCGCGTGGGGCAGCTCGACCTGATGCAGGCGCCGGAAAGTGGTGACGGCATCCTGCGCGGGACGATCCGGGTTGCTCATGGCATCGGCAATCTTGTCCAGCTGCTCCTTGAGGGGATAGTCGATCACCCCCTGCTCGGGCGCCCAGCCACGCACCAATGCCAGATACTCCTTGTGCACCTGACGCTGGGTAAAGGCTTCGGTCAGCGCGCGGGCAATCACCGGATCGAGCGCAAACAGCAGCACGCCTGAGGTGGGACGGTCGAGGCGATGCACCGGATAGACATGGCGACCACCGATGAGATCCCGGGTCATCTGCATGGCAAAACGGGTCTCGCCCTTGTCGAGCCAGCTGCGGTGCACCAGCAGACCGGACGGCTTGTTGACCGCCACCAGCCACTCATCCTGATAGAGCAGGGTCAGCTTCAGGTCACTCTCTTCTCGAGTTTGCGCAGGCATCATTGTTCGATCACTTTGCCGGAAAGCAGCAGATCGAAGCGGGCGATCAGGCGCAGCAGCGCTTCTGCCTCGGCCAGATCTTCTTTGTAGACTTCGCTGGCCATGGGATAGAGGGAAACGCTAGTTGGCAGCGGAGCCTGCAACATCACCAGCTGCTCCATGCGCGGGATCAGCACGAACTGCAGCCACTGATCAAAGCTCAGGGTATCGACACAAAAAGGCAGGGTGCTTGCCAGGGCTTCGTCACCGGGATGGTCAGCTTGCCAGCGCTCAAGGCGCTGCAACTCGGCGGTGAGTTCCCCCAACAGGCCAGCTACCAGCAAATATTGATTCATCTCGCTCTCTTCCTTATAACCACAGATTGATCCGCCGACCCGACAGGGTCAGCCAGGATGCCGATACATTCAGTCACGTAGCACCGGCGGTTCAGCCAGCTCGTCGACATACACAGCAGCCAGCGCGGCCTACCGCCTTTAAAAAAGGGCGATACTATACACCTCCCCCCGCATGGCTGCCATGTTGATATCTGCCGCAGCGCACGTCTGCTGCCACTGGCTATCCTCGGCAAGGGCCTTATAATCGGCCCGCATCACCATTAGCCGGATCTCACCATGTCTGTGACGCCTACTGCCATCAATACCTTGACCGAATTTCTGACTCAGGCTGGCACCCAGTTCCAGCTGTTTGACATGGGCCGCCAGGTGCGGCCACTGGCAAGCGACACCTTTGTGCGCATCGAACAGCAGCAGGAGCCCTATCCCTGGCCGCTGCAACAGCACGCCTGGCTCGGTGTACACTTCTTCCAGCCAAGCGAGTCTCGCCACTACCTCTGGTTCCTCAAGTTTGCCCTCGATGAGCGCGGCCTGCTGATGTCAAACGGCCCCAAGCTGTTCATGGATCAGGTGGTGGAGACCCTGGGCTACAAGCTCACCGGCGATCTGGACGAGGAAAAAGCCCAGCGCTTGGCCGACAATCCCTACACCTTCCGCCCGGCGGAGGCCAAGATGGCCAGTCTGCACGCCAAACTGGCGCGCCAGCTGGAACAGGCCCCTTCTGCCTATTACGATGCCCTCTGCCACTATCTGGCCGCCCCCAACGACACTGGTTGGCAGACGCTGGGGCTGCAGGGCTTTGCCGATCTGGCCGAACGACTGCATGATGAGCGCAATCTGGCGCTGATCTGCAAGGCGCTGCCCAAACTGCCGCAAGAGCCGCTCTACGCCCTCTGCCAAAGCCTTGAAAACGCCCCGCTGCCGCCGGCAGTACAAGGCGCCCTGCTTGAGCGGATCGGCAAGGAGCAGGAGTGCGCCGCCCCCAACCCTGAGACCCTGGCCTATCTCTGCCGCGCGATGTCCTCCTGTCCCGGCAGCTCTTTGCGCACCAACAAGCTACTGACCCTGCTGCAAACCCAGCCGAGCCCGGCGCTGCTGCTCGCCATTGCGGGCCGGCTCTGGCCCGACCTGAAAGATGCCAATCTGCTCAGCCACTATCTGGAACAGCTGGCACTGCAACCGACCCAGTTCTTCAATCAGGTTTTTGCCGAGTTGGTCACTTTACCGGCCCTGCGCAATGATATGCTGGCCAGACTGCGTGACCCCGACCGCAGCGATGCGCTGGGCAAGGCCATCGGCCGTCTGTTTGCCTCGGCCTGATCCCTCGCCCCCCCCTCACGCCACTAGGCAACACGGCGGGAAATAGAAAAGGAGATCGGGAGTACCGAGCAGGACTCCCGGTTATCGACATCACGATAAGGAAGCCCGCCTATGGGAGAGATGCTCGGAATTTTGTTGCTGATTGCGATTGCCGGCCTGTTCTGGCTGCAACGCCAACAGGCAGAAGTGGCCTGGCAATACATGCGCCGCTACTGCCAGCACCATGATCTGCAACTGCTGTCGCTGGCCCGCAACCGGCGGGAGCTGGCCCGCAATCCCCTGCGGCTGCTGACCCACTATCAGTTTGAATTCTCCAGCGATGGCGAGAGCCACTATCAGGGCACCCTCAAGATGCAGGGGCTGCACGTCGTAGGCGTTGATCTGCCACCCCATCGCATCCCCTCTGCCTGATCTCCACTCTCGTCTCTGCGCCCGATGGCTGTGCCTGTCTATAATCTCAGGGATTAAACAAAGGGAGAGACGAGATGGAACCCCTTGTCCACGATCTGCCAGCCCTGTTTGCCCAGCTCGGGATGGCCAACGACGAGCTGAGCCTGCACCGCTTTGTGCACGACCATCACCTCGACAATGAGACCCTGCTGCCGGAGGCCGGTTTCTGGAACGCCGCCCAGGCCAGCTTTCTGCGCGACGCCCTGTGGAACGACTCCGACTGGTGTGAAGCGATCGACCAGCTCGATGTGATGCTGCGCCAACCCCGCTAAGCCGCCCTTTCCTCCCCTGCCGGCTTTGGTTAAGATCCCGCCCCGATATCGATCCCCCCTTCTCACCCAGAGCATGCTTATGTCCGCCCACGAGATCATCCGAATTGCCAACGAGCTGGCCGCCAAGGGCCTGACGCCCACCACTGCCATGATCAAGGCCCGCCTCACCCAGCCTGTGCCGATGGCCGAGCTGCTGAAAGTGCTGAGCCAGTGGAAGCAGCAGCCAGTTGCGACCGCCGAGAGCGAGCTCCTGCCAGAGGCTGTGCCTCAGCCAGCACCGGAGCTCACCCTGCAGCAACTCGCCGAACAGCTCGCGCGCATCGAACAGAAGGTGGATCGCCTGACCGACCTGCTCCTCCAGCAGAAGCAAGGCTGAACCATGTATATCATCGAACTCTGCTTTGAGTGCTACCGCGATACCTCCCTTGGCGACGCCGAGCGGGCCATCGTCAACTACCTAGACATGCTGCGTTATCAGGGCCAGATCCTCGGGCGGGAGTTCCCCACCAGCATGCATGAGGGCTATTTCGTCAGTCGGGTGGTCTGCCCAGAGCAGGATAGCCTGCACCCCGACAACCAGAGCGAGCTGGTCAAACTGGCCGAACAGCAGCTCAATCAGGCGGGGTTGCTGGCGCCCAAACTCCAGCTGCAGGGAGCGGATCTGCTCTCCGACAGCACAGATCCTTGCAGCCAGCAGGGCGAGCGGCCGAGCTGGATGATGCTCTACACCAGCTTCCTGCACACCTGCTCGCCGCTGCGCTGTGGCGACCACTTCGCCCCGATTCCGCTCTACCAGCTGCCCGCAGTCGCCAACGGAGATCAGAAGCAGATCATCAAGTGGCAGGAGGATTGGGAGGCGTGCGATCAGTTGCAGATGAACGGCTCCATCGCCGAACATGCGGCGCTGCACGAAATCGGCGAAGTGGGCAGCCGCCTCTACCGGCGCGGCACCGATCTGGCCAAACGGCTGGAAGTGCTGAGCGGCATCCCCACCTACTACTACCTCTACCGGGTGGGCGGGCTGAGCGCCGCCGAGGAGAAGGCGCGCCCCTGCCCCAGCTGTGGCGGTGAGTGGGCGCTGGCAGAGCCACTGCACGAGATCTTCGACTTCAAGTGCGACAGCTGCCGTCTGATCTCCAACCTCTCCTGGGATTTCAAGGATTAAGCGCGTTCCCTGTACGCGATGCCATAAAAAAGAGCCTTGCCGCATGGCAAGGCTCTTTTCGTTCCGATGGGTAACCTTGGCTCGAGCAGGTGCTATTGCGGCAACGTCTCCAGCCGTTCCAGAAACGCCGGCAAAGAGGGCGCCAGCGTCAGACGGCGGCCTGAATCGAGCCACTCCAGCCACACCTGACCACTCTCGTTATCCAGCGAGATGAGCGTCATCTCGTTGCGGGTGGTGGCAATAAAGATGGAGGGGGTTCGTTTTAACTTGCGCAGCATCAGCAGGTGGCCGATGAGGTTCTCCCTGAGCAGGTCGAGATCCGCGTCGTTCCATGGCAGGATCAATTCAAGGCGCAGCCCCTTGAAAAGGCAGGGGATGGGGCGGCTGAACCAGTGCCCGAACAGGGCAATGGCGCCGGGATGAATCGTCAGCTCGAGGGCATCGGCCATGGCTGTAAAATCGGCGGGTTCGGGACGATGGTGAGGACGCCAGGCCACCCGACCATCGGCAGGCTCACCAAGCTGGCAGGGGGAACGCCAGTCCGCCTCCCACTCGCACAGGGGCAGGCCTCGTCTGGCCTCGCCATCCCGTTGCCAGCGGGCAAAAAAGTGCTCCAGGGCAGACAAAACTTGATCCGACATCGAAAATCCCCACAATTGCTGGCAAAGTCCGCTATTGCACCACCAAACCCGGTAACAGACAAGGTTGCCAGCCGACCTAGTGACCCGGGAAACAGAACCCGGGATACAGAGAGGCCGACGCCCAAGCCAAGCGGCTGCAACCATCCGGCCCTGCAATGGCCCGTTTCATTCCACTCATCATGAGCACATTACGTGAGCAACCCTGTGAGCAAACAAGATAGATACGCCGGGGCCAGCGCCCTGACCGGCCTGAGCCTGGGCCAGCAATCCGATTACATTAGCCAGTACACCCCCTCCCTGCTGCAGCCGGTTCCACGTAGCCTGAACCGGGATGATCTCAAGCTGGGCGATGACCTGCCCTTTAGCGGTTGCGATGTCTGGACCCTCTATGAGCTCTCCTGGCTCAATGCCAAGGGCAAGCCGATGGTGGCGGTGGGTGAAGTGGCCATTCCGGCCACCAGTGCGAACCTGATCGAATCCAAATCCTTCAAGCTCTACCTCAACTCCTTCAACCAGACCCGTTGCGACTCTATCGAGGCAGTCGCCGCCATGCTGACCAAGGATCTGAGTGCCTGTGCCGGTGAGACCGTCAAGGTGACCCTGTTCCCCCTCGACAAGGCGCCGCACCAGATTGCCCTGCTGCCCGGCGAGTGCATTGATGAGCAGGATATCGAGGTAGACAATTACGAGTTTGATGCGTCCCTGCTGCAAGGGGCGGCCGGCAGCGAGCAGGTTGAAGAGACTCTGCACAGCCACCTGCTCAAATCCAACTGCCTGGTCACCAGCCAGCCCGACTGGGGCTCCGTGGTAATCCGCTACAAGGGGCCGAAACTCGATCGGGAGAAGCTGCTGCGCTACCTCATCTCGTTCCGCCAACACAACGAGTTCCACGAGCAGTGCATCGAGCGGATCTTTATCGACCTCAAGCACTATTGCCAGCCTGAGCAGTTGACCGTCTATGCACGCTATACCCGCCGCGGCGGCCTCGACATCAACCCGTTCCGCTCCGATTTCGAAGCCGTGCCAACCAACCTGCGTCTGATCCGTCAATAAGAGCAGACGTTGATAAAGGGCTTCCCGGTATCACACCCGAGCGCCCTGCTATCTCAACCCTGCTGGCGCCTTGATGCATCCGGCTACAAAGGAGCCTGAGCACACCATCAGTAAACGCTGGACTCGCAGGGGTGGGCTTGGATAACATGCCAACACCTCTGCGCCGTCCTTAATCCAATGAATCAACTGTTTTTTCTGGCTATGATGATGTCTTCTCTGTCCGCTCCGAATCTGGATCTGGACAAGGAGCAACTATCCCTGGATCTGCAACAGGCCCAATCACTGGTGCTGACCGACCCTGCCAGATGTGTTCAGATCACCTCCGCCTTTCTGACGCGTGCGGCCAATAATCCCCAGCAAATCATCAGTAATCGTCAGGAGTTCGGCTATCGCGAGCCTCTGCTCAGCTACAGCACCGTTTCGCAAACCATCGGAGCACACCTGCTTGAAGGGGAGTGCCGAATCCAGCTTGGCCAATATCAAGCTACCCAGCAAACCCTCGACAAAGCGATGGAGCTGGCGGAGAGAGAACGCCAACCCGAACTCAAGGCCCACGCCCTCTATCTCAAAATCCGTAGCCAGGGGCTAAGGCAAGATGGCCAGAACAACAGCCGTATCCTGCTGGAACAATTGGACGAACAGCTGGCCCGTCCCGACCTCAAACAGAGCCAGTTACAGATCTATAGCCGCCTGCAACGCACCAGCTACGAGATTGAAAATCAGCATCTTGAAGACGCCAAGACCCATCTGGCGGATGCAAGGATCTGGGCTGCCAAAGCCACCAATCCTCTTGCCAGCGCCTGGGTCAGCGCCATCAGCGGCGACCTTTATCGTGTGCTGCAACAACCCCAGCTGGCACTGGGTGAATATATCGATGCCCAGCAGCAGGCCAAGAATCTCAACGACCCGCTCTTTCTCGGCTTGCTCTCCAACCAGATAGTCAAACTCTATCAGCAAGAGCAGGAGCCCCAGAAAGCACTGCAATATGCTAATGAAGCGGCCAACTATTTTCACTCCATCGGCAATCCGTCACTGCTATGCGACTCACTTATCGTGCTGGCCCGACTCAACCGCGATCAGGGCGACCTCAATATGGCGCTGGTCTACTTCTTCAATGCGCTGGATTTGCTTGATGAGGGAAGCAGTCGGCCGCATGCCTCTCTGCTCAAGTACGAGATAGGCAAGACCTATCTGCAAAGCGGTAACCTCTCGCTGGCCGGCAACTACCTCAATGCATCCCGGCAGTCCCACGAGTTGGGCGATGCCAAAGAGCCGCTGATCGATACCCTGCTGTTGCTCGGCGAGCTCTATCTGAAGAAGCAGGAGGCGGCCATCGCCATCCTGCAGCTGGAAAATGCCCGGGCACTGGCCAATCAGGTAGGCGACACTCGCCGCCAGTACGAAGTATTCCGCCTGTTGTCACTTGCGTATGAACAGAAGGGATACCTGCACCAGGCCCTCGACAGTTACAAGCGCTTCCATCGTTTGGGAGAAGAGGTTCGCCAGCAGGAAATTGATCAGGAGCAGGCTGCGATCCGCGACAACTATGTCCAGGTTGAACGGGTACAACACATCAAGGAGCTGGAGCAGCAGCTTAACAACAGCCAGCACCAGCAGGAGCGCTATCTCTGGTCGAGCATTACCACCAGCCTGCTGCTGGCGCTCTTTATCTACCTCTTCTTCACCCTCTGGCTAAAATTGCGTACCGCCCGTCTGCAACTGAAACGCACTGGCGAGGCCCTGCTGATCGAACCCCGCTCCGGACTTGCCAACTGGCAGCGGCTGATGAATCGCTGGCCGCGGGAGATGGCAAAACGCCAGCTGAAATCGGAGCGCTGGTATCTGAGCGAAGAGCACAGTGAATTCGATGACAAGCTGCACTATCTGCTGTTCCGGGTACCCTTCCTGGTCAATACGCTGGAGCGCCACGGCTATCAGGCCAGCCGTGAAATCGAGCAGGCGTTCGGCATCTATATGGATACCCTGACCCCGCAAGATGGCCGTATCTATGACTTGCGGGAAGGGCACATGCTGTACGTTGTGCCGCAGCGCCACGTGACCAACCTGCATCAACTTGCGGGAGACCTGCTAACCGCCATCGCCGCCTTCCCTTGCCAATACGAGCTTGATCGCCAGATAAGCCTGGGGATTGTCAGCCACCCCTTCCTGCCCAAGGCGGCGACCGCGCTCGATCACAATGGCCTGTTCGACCTCTGCTATCTCGCCCTGTCGGGAGCCATTCAGCTCAGTGAAAAATACCGGCAAAACGCCTGGTTGGAGCTCGCCGCCATCGATTGCCAGCAGGCTGCATTTTTTAATGGGGATGTGTGGCAATGCGGCTTGATGGCAATTGACAAGGGGCTGGTAAAAGTCAATTCTTCTCATGAAAAGCAATGGGTTAACTGGCCCAGCCTCGCAAGGATGCAAGCGGCTGAAGGCCAGCCGGCAAATAATAGATAACAGACGACACTCAACCTCGGGTTCGGCCACTGTTGCTATCCAACACCAAAAACAATAATGACAACAGGGCGACCTGATAATGAATGACATCGCTGCCGTAGCAGGACAATTGGCCAGGCTCAGGGAATCCCTCCAGCAAAAACAGCTGGAGCTCGACGGCGTTCTCTCCTTTTCCGATGCAGAGCGAGCTCGTGGCATCCAGTTTATCAACAAGCTGATGCTCTCTTGCCGCGGCTTCGATCGTGAGCTGGACAATCGCTTCGCCAAGCTCAAGCAGAGACTGGATAGCAATCCCGCATTCACCTCGCTGGATGCAGAGCTACTTGCCATCGAGAAGTTGCTGCAGCAGCACAGCAATGCACTGGAAGAGTCGCTCACCCTGACCCAGGCAGCCATTGATCTTGGCTCAAAACAGCTAAAAACCATCAAGGGCTTCCCGGAAGAGACCCGAAAATCCCTCAAGGAATTTCTGAAAAGCCCCGCCGGCTATGGTATTGCCGATCATCAAAAGAAGGTGATCCGCCTGCTTGAATTCTATCAGCAGGCGATCAAGATCCAGCTGCTGCCAAGCCAGCCACTGTCCGGCTCTTCAGCGCCCCAACAGCTAGAGAGCGAGCCCGGTTGTGAACCCCAACCTGATGTTGAGCCGTTTGACCTCAAAGATCATGCGCGTATCGCAGACGAACTGCAGCGGCTGATCACCGAACTTGATTTCGCCGGTTCAATTGGCGAGAGCCTCGGGGATATCCGCCGTCAACTGCTGATCGGCATCAATCCTGCCATGCTGGCAGAGACCTGTATGCAGGTCATCGAACTTATCATCGAAGGCACCCGCGAGGAGCGCAAAGCCTCCCGCGCCTTTCTCAGCTCCCTCAACGAGAGCCTGTCAGCAGTGCATGTCGGCTTTACCGAATCCCTCGATGAGGGGCGTGCGCTACAAAATGAAACCCGTGAAACCCGCGAAGCTCTGGTCTGCGAACTGCAGGCGATCGACCACTCCCTGGCCAGCCATAACTCCATCGATGCGCTCAAGCGTGCCATCTCCGGCCATATGGGCGCCATCAATCTGCTGCTGCAAGAACGGGAAAGTACCGCAGCACGGGAACGTCACCTGCTCACCCGCCTCTCCACCATGGAGTCCAAGCTGCGCTTGATGAAGGATGAGACCGCCGAATACAAGAAGCGGCTGACCATTCAGAAGCACAAGCTGTTCCTCGACAGCCTGACTCAGGTACACAACCGGGCCGCCCTCGACGAGCGGCTGGAGCAGGAGTTCAAGCGCTGGCTTCGCTACCGCACTCCGCTCTGCATGGCGATCATCGACATCGATCACTTCAAGAACATCAATGACAATTATGGCCACATGGCCGGCGACAAGGCGTTGAAGGTTGTTGCCAAAGCGCTGCAGAGCGCCCTGCGTGACACTGACTTCATCGCCCGTTTCGGCGGCGAAGAGTTCGTGGTGCTGCTGCCCAATATCAACCCGGACAAGTTCCAGAAGCCGCTGGAAACCCTGCGCCAGACCATCAAGAGCATCCCGTTCCGTTTTCGCGATGCCAAGGTGGAGATCACCATCTCCATCGGCGCAACCCTGTTCAAGGATGGTGACAACCCCTCCGATGTGTTCGAACGGGCGGACAGAGCGCTCTACCACTCCAAGAACGCAGGTCGGGATCAAGTGACACTGGCCTGAGTGGTGACTAAAAAAACAGCGAACAGTCGTCGCCCTATTTCCCTCCCCCCTCCGTTGCCACTACTATCAAACTCAGGGGATGCAACATGGCATCCCTTTTCTCCCCAGGGAAAAAACACAACGATAACAAGTGAGTAAAGGGGAACCTATGATTACGCACATCAATCCCGTTGGCAGCATGGATTTGCTGTCACAGCTTGAGGTGGATCGCCTCAAGCAGACTGCCTCCAGCGATATCTATCAACTGTTTCGCAACTGCTCGCTGGCGGTGCTCAATTCCGGCAGCCATACCGACAGCTCCAAGGAGATCCTGGAGCGCTTCAAATCATTCGACATTCATGTGATCCGGCGCGAGCGCGGGGTCAAGCTGGAACTGTTCAACGCCCCCGAGCACGCGTTCGTCGATGGCGAGATCATTCGTGGTATTCAGGAGCACCTCTTCTCGGTGCTGCGCGACATTCTCTATGTCTCCAACCAGCTTGAATCGAACCGGCTGGTCAACCTCACCAATTCGACTCATATCTCCAACGTGGTGTTCGCCATCCTGCGCAACGCCAAGGTGATCCTGCCTGGCGCCGATCCCAACCTGATCGTCTGCTGGGGTGGCCACTCCATCAACGAGATCGAGTACCAGTACACCCGCGCCGTGGGCAGCGAACTGGGCTTGCGTGAGCTGAACATCTGTACCGGCTGTGGCCCTGGCGCCATGGAGGGTCCGATGAAGGGGGCCGCCGTCGGCCATGCCAAACAACGGGTACGCAACGGGCGCTACATCGGCCTGACCGAGCCCTCCATTATCGCGGCCGAACCGCCCAACCCCATCGTCAACGAGCTGGTGATCCTGCCGGATATCGAGAAACGGCTGGAAGCCTTCGTGCGCCTCGGCCATGGCATCATCATCTTCCCGGGCGGAGTCGGCACCGCCGAAGAGCTGCTCTATCTGCTCGGCATCATGATGCATCCGGCCAACGAGCGGCAGCCGATGCCCATCATCCTGACCGGCCCGAAAGAGAGTGCCGACTACTTCCGTGCCATCGACGACTTCATCAAGGCGACCCTAGGTGAACCGGCGACCAAGCTCTACCGGATCATTGTCGGCGATGCACCGGAAGTGGCCCGGGTGATGAAAGAGGCGATGCCGAAAATCCGCGAATACCGCAAATCGGTCGGCGATGCCTACTCTTTCAACTGGTCCCTCAAGATTGAACCGGAGTTCCAGCTCCCCTTCGAGCCGGATCACGCCAGCATGGCAAGTCTGGATCTGCACCGCAACCAGCCGCCCCAGTTGCTGGCAGCCAACCTGCGTCGTGCCTTCTCCGGTATCGTCGCCGGCAACGTCAAGGAAGGGGGCATTCGCGCCATCGAGAAGAAAGGCCCCTTCAAGCTGCACGGCGACAAGGAGCTGATGCACCTGATGGACAAGCTGCTGGAGAGTTTCGTCAAGCAGCAGCGGATGAAGCTGCCGGGCAGCCAGTATGTGCCCTGCTACGAAATCGTCCGCTAGGGTACAGATACATCATCGACAGAGGGGCGCATCGGCGCCCCTCTTTATTGGCTCAATGCCTTCCCGACTGCCATCAATCCCCCATAAGGCGAGCGGTTTGTTACAATGGGGCGTCCCTACCGCCAAGAGTGCCCCATGTCAGCTATCCGGCCACACCTGCTCATCATCGATGCCCTCAATCTCATTCGCCGTCTGCACGCGGTACAGGCCCAGCAGGCACTGACCCCTGCCCAGGCGCTGGTTGCAACTCGCGCCAACCTTATCAATACCTGCCGCAAGCTGCTGGCCAATAGCGAGCCAACCCATGTCATTGCCGTGTTTGATGGCGAGGTGCATAGCTGGCGCAAAGAGGTCTATCCGGCCTACAAGGAGGGGCGAACCCCCATGCCCCCTGAACTGCGTGAGGGGTTGGCGACCCTGCAGGATGCCTTTTGGGAGTGCGGTGTCGATGCCCTGCTCTCCGAGACCGATGAAGCGGATGACCTTATCGCCACCCTGGCCAGCGGCATCGCCAGCCATGGCCATCAGGCGACCATCATCTCCACCGACAAGGGCTTCTGCCAACTGATCTGCCCGCAGATCCGGGTACGCGACTACTTCAACAAACGCTGGCTGGATGCCGCCTTCGTCCAGCAGCAATATGGGGTAGCCCCTGCTCAGCTGGTCGACTTCTGGGCCCTGACCGGTATCAGCGGTTCCAATATCAAGGGGGTTCCGGGGATCGGCCCCAAGACCGCCACCCAGCTGTTGCAGCAATATGGCAATCTGGCAGCCATGCTCGAAGCCTGTCAGCAAGAGGATGCCGCCAAGCCACTGCTCAAGCTGCGCCAGCATCAGGATGAGGCCCTGCTGGCCCAGCGGCTGGTGCGCTTGCAGCGGGATATTCCACTGGGATTCAACCTGCGGGACATCCGCTACCCGCCCCAGCCGGACTAAATGGCCGAACAAAAATGCAGGCAAGGGGGCGAACCATGACGAGACTCACCCTCGCTGTTGATGAAAGTGAGTAGAATGTAAAGGAATGTGGTTGGTTTGCTGAGTAAATGCTATAAAACAGCCCCATCCTCCCCTATACCCTGGAAGTGGAACCCTCTCATGTCCAAAAGAAAAATTACCGTGATCCCCGGCGACGGCATCGGCCCCAGCATCATTGAATCAGCCATCCAGATCCTGACCCATGCGGGTTGTGACTTTGAGTACGAATACGCTGATGCGGGTCTGGTTGCCCTCGAGAAGCATGGCGAGCTGCTGCCCCAATCCACCCTGGATCTGATTGAGAAGAACAAGGTGAGCCTGAAAGGGCCATTGACCACACCGGTCGGCGGCGGTTTTACCTCCATCAACGTCTCCCTGCGCAAGAAGTTCAACCTCTACGCCAACGTGCGCCCGGTCATCTCCTTCAAGGGCACCAGAAGCCGTTACGACAACATCGACATCATCACAGTGCGTGAAAACACCGAAGGGATGTACTCGGGTGTAGGCCAGAAGCGCAGTGATGACAACAAGAGCGCCGAGGCGATGAGCATCATCACCCGCGAAGGGGCCGAGCGCATCGTCAAGTTCGCCTTCGAGCTGGCTCGTCAGGAAGGGCGCAAGAAGGTCACCATCATCCACAAGGCGAACATCCTCAAGTCAACCTCCGGCCTGTTCCTCGAAGTAGCCCGTGAAATCGCCAGCCACTACCCGGATATCCAGAGCGAAGAGATGATCGTCGATGCCGCCTGCATGAATCTGGTGATGTACCCAGAGCGTTTCGATGTCATGGTCACCACCAACCTGTTCGGCGACATCCTCTCGGATCTTTGCGCCGGTCTGGTTGGCGGCCTTGGCATGGCGCCCGGCGCCAACATCGGCGATGGCGCGGCCATCTTCGAAGCGGTCCACGGCTCAGCCCCCGACATTGCAGGCAAGAACATTGCCAACCCGACCTCGGTGATCCTCGCCTCCATCCAGATGCTGGAGTACCTCGGCATGCAGGATAAAGCAGAGCGGATACGCGAAGCAGTACGAGCCACCATCGAATCCGGTGATCGGGTCACCCGCGATCTGGGTGGCACGGCTTCCACCAGCGAATTCACCCAAGCCATCATCGATCGCCTGTAAGCTAACCAATTGATTTTAAAAGGGAGCATAGGCTCCCTTTTTTATATTTCCGAATCCTTTGCCACTCCCCAAACAGCAACTATGTTCAATAGAGAAGAAGAACAGGGAGTGTTTTTCATGAAGGGATACGGGTGCTATCTGGTTTCGGGTTTGATGCTGGTTTGTGGTGCTGCAAGTGCCTTCGAACAGGCTCAATCAACCCAAACCGCCAAACTGCCGCAGCAGGAAAAACGGACTGCCACCGAGGTATGGCGTTCAAGCCTGGATACCAACGACCTGCTCAAGGCCCCCAAACCCCTGTCGTTTGGTATTGAAGTCTCCACCGACAACTTTGGTAATCAAAAGATCACCTCCTACCCGCAGCTTAATCTGACCCCGGAAAAGAGCGTCAGTCTGTCGGTCGAACGCTTCAGACCCAAGGTCAAGTTTAAGGCTGGCGGAATGAACACCGCCCTCAGGCTGAGAGGAGACGGGATAAAGATGCAATTCAATCCGGTCGACAAAACCATCCCGCTGCAGATAGAGATCAAGGTGACCGACGACGAATCTTCCCTGCGCCTCGATTACCGTTTCTGATTTTTCGAGCCCCGAATAGTAAAAGACCGGCAGGGTTCCCTGTCGGTCTTGGTTTTTATCGTACGGGCTGAACGGCTACATCACGCCTTGGGCTCGAGTTTGGAGACCCAGTACTTGTTGTAAACATGCACGGTGATCTCTTCTCGATCGTGATAGAGCTGTTTGGCCTGGATCACAAACGCGTTGTCGATCTCCTTGAGCATCTCGCGCAATACCTCGATATTGTGCACCGACTCGGCATAACGCTTCTTCATCGGCAGCTTGAGGTTGAACATCGCCTCTTGGCAGTCGCCCTCACGGAACCAGTCCGCAATCATGTGAACGACCCGCGCAGGTTTATCGACCATGTCGCACACCAGCCAGTAGGTGTTCTTCTTGCTCGGACGCCAGACGAAACCGTCATCCCGGATATGCTTGACCTGACCGGTATCCATCAGGGATTGGGCCATCATGCCGTTGTCGACCGCCGTCACCATCATGCCACGACGCACCAGCTGATAGGTCCAGCCACCCGGGCAGGCGCCCAGATCCACCGCCTTCATGCCTGAGCAGAGACGCACATCCCACTCTTCCCGCGGTACGAACACGTAAAACGCCTCCTCCAGCTTGAGGCTGGAGCGGCTCGGCGCATCGGCCGGGAAGCGCAGGCGCGGGATCCCCATGTGGAATCCGGAGTTGTTGAACGAATAGGAGTAGCCCAGCAACACGTGATCATTGGCCATGAAGAAGGCATGGAACACCGGACGGTTTGGCGTCTCCTTCTTGGTCAGGATCTCGTTGCTGCGCAGCGCCTGACGAAGCGGCACGGTGAACTTGCGGCAGAAGGCCGACAGCTCTTTCGCTTCGTTGGTATCCGCGGTTTCGACCCGCAGATCGCCGCAAATGGTGTAGTCACTCACCGCCTCAAGGATCGGGGAGATCCTGTCCGCGACATCCAGATCCTTCAGCTCATGGGTGACCACCAGCATCTGGCGGATGAAGATGAGCTCCCGGAACGGCAGCTTGCGAGCCAGCAGGTCCGCCTGCTCCTCGTCATACAGTTCGAAGATCACATAACCGCTGTCGTCCTTGACCCGGGCGAAACCGTAGCACTGCATGTTACCGGCACGCTCGGTGATCTCTGCAGCCGCCTCTTTCTCAAAACCGGGGCGGCAATAAAGCAGCAGATTATTCATTTTTTCCTCCAAGACGACAGCCAGCCCAGATCAGGGCCGTCCATCCCAACATAAAACAGAGGCCACCGGCCGGGGTAATCAATCCCAGCCCCTTGCTGCCAAGCAGCACCATGGCGTAAATACTGCCGGAAAATCCGATGATCCCCAGCACAAAAGCGGTGCCAGCCAGGTGGATCACCTTGCTGCGCACACCACACCAGCCCAGAACCAGCAGGGCCAATGCGTGAAAAAACTGATATTGCACGGCGGTATTGAATGCCGCCAGACGCTCGGGTGTAATGCCGGTCGCCGCCAATCCATGGGCGCCATAAGCCCCCAGCATGGTGGCCGTCAACCCGAAGAGACCGGCCAGTATCAGCCAATGTCGATGGATCTGCATCCTCACTCTCCCTCTCTCATCACGGCTGGCAATCAAACCAACCCTCTCGTGCTATCCATGTCGGGCCACAAAATGGCTGATGGCCGCCGCTGCATGCTGCATATTCTCCTGCTCACTCACGCCACTGGCTTTACGCGGTTTGAAACCATGATCACCATCGGTCAACCAATGGACCGATACGGCGGGTGAGAAGGGGAAATCGGCCAGTTCGGCGCGACTACCGAAGGTATCGCGCTCCCCCTGCAACAGCAGGGTTGGCACTGCAATATGCTTGAGTACCTCGCCTCGCCAGCTGTCGGGCTTGGCCGGAGGGTGGAAAGGATACCCGAGAATGAGCAATCCTGCAGCATTCATCTCACCCTCGCCTTCGCTATACAGTTCCGCCGCCATCCGCCCGCCCATCGACTTGCCCGCCAGAAACAGCCGTGGATGGGCAAACTCGCGGATCATGTCGCGCCAATGGGCTAGCAGCACAGGTGCTCTGTCCGGCGGGCGGCGCTTGCCATCCTGTGCACGCTTTGTCATGTAGGGAAAGTTGAAGCGCACCACTTCGATGTCGGGGCCAGCCAGCAGACGTGACAACTCGGTAAGAAAGGCATGATCCATCCCCGCGCCTGCCCCGTGGGCCAGCAAAATGCGAACGGGGGCATCAATTGCCCCCTCGCGGATTACATCAGGCATCGGCGAGCCTTGCCCTGCGACGCGCCTCTTCCTGCTCCACCAGCTCCAGCATCCAGTCGCGGAAGGCAACGATCTTGCCCTGATCCGACTGTTGCTCCTGACACACCAGATAGAAAGCATTTTTGCTCACCAGCACCTGCTCGAATGGGCAGATAAGGCGGCCGGCCTCAATCTCGGGTTGTGCCAGCACGCTGTGGCCAAGCGCCACCCCCTGGCCGTGGATCGCCGCCTGGATCACCATGGTGGAGTGGCTGAAGATGGGCCCCTGATTGACGTTGGGTGCATCGATATCGAGCTGGCGGAACCAAGCCTTCCAGTCGCGACGGGAGGTATCGTGCAGCAGGGTATGAAGAGTCAAGTCTTGCGGCGTACGCAGCGGTTTGGGCCCGGTCAGCAGCAAGGGGGAGCAGACCGGGATCAGGTATTCGGTATGCAGCTTGTCCGAGCGCAGACCCGGCCAGTTTCCGCGCCCGTAGTAGATGGCGACATCCACATCGTCGGTGAGCGACCCTTCGTCGAGATCGACCGCCTTGATCCGCACATCGATATCGGGGTGGCGCTCGCTGAACTTGACCAACCGCGGCACCAGCCACTGGATGGCGAAACTCGGCTGCAAACTGACAGTCAACGCCCCCTTGGCACTGCGGGCCAGCAGCTTGTCGGTCGCCTCAGAGATGGAGGCAAAGATGTCCTTGATATCCAGGAAATAACCCTGCCCCTCTTCGGTCAGCAACAAGGAGCGGTTTTTACGGCGGAACAGCTTGATGCCAAGATACTCCTCCAACGCCTTGATCTGGTGACTGATGGCAGCCTGAGTCACAAACAACTCTTCTGCTGCGCGGGTAAAGCTTAAGTGACGAGCCGCTGCTTCAAAGGCCTTGAGGGCATTGAGCGGGGGTAAACGACGAGACATGACACCAGCCGACGATGAGTTTTTCTAATGGGGCGCATTATAATTTGTCGGTTGCGGGTCGACCAGTGAATAAACATAATTCGCCCAGCAATCAGTCGTCATATGGCTCACATTTTCTACTACGTGTTGGTTTACATGTGTTTTTAGTGAGTCTTTCGACTGTGATTGTGGTGTTGTGTTTCTTCCTCTGCGGGAAGAGGGGCTCAAATCTCACCGGTTTGACCCAGTCTGTCATCTGAATGTGTTTGGCGCCTCCAGCTGGATGGCGCCTTTTTTCATCCCTTCTATACCTTGAACTGCCCCACCAGCTGCTGCTGCTTGTCCGCCAGCGCAGAGAGCTCGCGACCATTTTCGGCGGAGGTCGCCGCCTCGGCCCGAATGGTGTGGCTCACATCGCGAATGTTGCTGACGTTGCGGTTGATCTCGTCCGCCACCCGGCTCTGCTCCTGTGCCGCCCGGGCAATCTGCTCGTTCATCTGATGGATGGTGGAGACCGACTGGATAATCTGCTCCAGTACCTGCACCGAGAGATCCACCTTGGCGAGGGTCTCGTCAGCCTGTCCATGGCCATCGCGGATCGCCTTGACCACGGCGCCGGTACCGGATTGCAGTTGGCTGATCAGGGTCTGGATCTCGACGATGGCATTCTGGGTGCGACCGGCCAGATTGCGCACCTCATCAGCCACCACGGCAAAGCCACGGCCCTGCTCACCGGCCCGCGCCGCTTCAATAGCCGCATTCAGCGCCAGCAAGTTGGTCTGCTCGGCAATTCCCTGGATCACGGTGAGAATATCGTTGATGTTGTCGCTGTTGGCGGAGAGTCGCTCCACCACCGGCTGGGCATCGTTGATGATGGTCATCAGCTTGCGCATCGCCTCCTGGGTGTCAGCAACGACATATTTGCCCTCTTGCGCCGCGGCATCAGTGGTGTTGGCAGCCGCCACCGCCGAGCCGGCATTACCGGAGACCTGCAACGCCGTGGCGCTCAGCTCTTCAAATGCCGTCGCCACCAGATCGATCTCCTGATACTGGGCCTGCATGCCGCTGCTGGTGCGCTCGGCCACCTGCGCGGCTCGCTCGGCACTGTTACGCGTACCGGAGACAGTATCAATCACCTGACTGATGGTGGATTGCAACTTGTTGAGGAAGCTGTTGAACCACTTAGCCAGTTCGCCGATCTCGTCTTGCCGCTGGATCTCGATACGCTGGGTCAAATCCCCCTCACCGCTGGCGATATCCTTGAGGCGGGCAACCACGGCGCGGATGGGCGCCACAATCTGGCGCGCCATCAACCAGATAAAACTCAGGGCCACCAGCGAGATCAGCACCCCGATTGACAGCTGCGAGACCACGCTGCGATTGGCTTCACTGGCCAGCTCATCTTGCAGTTGCTGGGCCGAGGCCAGCACTACGGCCCGTGGCAATTCAATGTAGATGCCCCATTTACGGTCGGTGCCACGCATGGATACCGGGACAAAGGTCTGCAACAGGGCGCCGTCGCTGCTCCAGCGAGTCAGCTCCTGACCCTGACTGAGCCAGCCTTTCAGCTCGCTGGCCAGCCCCTGATACTTCTGATCCAGCCCGCGCCCCATGGTCACATCGAACTCATCGGCTCCCGCCACGCGCCCTTCGTGACTGACCAGCAAGATTCTGCCCTTGCCCTCATAGAGCTCCTTGTCCATGGTGCTGACCAGACTCTGCAAAGTGGCCAGCGAGATATCGACCCCGACCATCCCCAGCAAGGTCTCCTGCTCCAGTAGCGGGACCGTCACCGAGGTCATCAATATCTGTTTATCGCCCACATCGTCCAGATAGGGCTCCAGCAGGCAGAGGGCACGGGTGCGAATGCTGCAGCGATACCACTCGTTTTCGATGCCACCAGCCTCGGTCGGGCTCTCATCGGCCAGTACATCCTCATTCTGCACTTCCGGCTCTATCTTGCCGTTGTCATAGGCCCAGTAACTGGAAAAACGCCCCTTGTCATTTGAGCCCAGTTCCGTAGAGCCCTGATAGTTGCTGTCCTCCCCATCCAGCTGATCGGGCTCAAATACCGCATAGACGCCGAGCAGGTTGTTCGATGAGGCTGCCGCATCGTGCAATTGCTGATTGATAGCCCCGCGCAGCGCCTCCGAATGAACGAAGTTGTCGGCCGCATTCTTGCGCTGGAACAGCACGCTCTCGGCCAGCAGACTGGCACGAAAATAGGCTTCATCAAGATAGCTGGTCACCTTGGCGGCCTGCTCTGACCCCATCGCTTTCATCCTGTTTTCGGCTGACAGCTGTGCCTCATGCATGGTGGCTTGCCGCACCTGGGACTGCATCTTGCTCGCGTTATAAATAGAGGAGGTGACCAGCGCAGCGGCCGTGACCAGCAGACAGCAACCGGCGATCAGGGTAATCCGTCCCTGGACAGAAAGAGCATTCATGCCAATATTCCTACTTCATGCAGATACAGGTAGATTATCGACTTTATAAACAAAAACTTAACCATCTCATAGCAAATCCAGCGAGAGTTGGTTTACTTCTCCCTCCTTCGGTAGCCCGACTACCAGTCCCAGCAGACGTATCGAACGCCCTTGCGCCCGCAGCAGCCCTTCCTTGAGCAGTGGTGTGAACAATGCGGCCTGATAGCCCCCCTGGCTGCGATAGACGGTAGTCTGATGGAAGTCGGCAAACTTGAGTTTAATCCCCTGGCCCATCACCTGCTCGGCAGGACACGCCAGCTGAAATCGCCGTTCCAGCTCAGGCAGCAGTTGCTGCAATACCTTCAGACAGGCCTCTTCGTCACAGAGATCGCTTGCCAGGGTGGTCTCCACCCCGATGGTTTTGCGGATCCGGTGCGCCTGCACCGGCTGTTCATCCAGCCCCCAGATACGGGTCGTCAGCATTTCGCCCAGCTTGCCAAAGCGACGGCACAACTCCTCTGCCGACAAGGCTCGGGCATCTTCGCAGGTGTATAGCCCCTGCGCCTCCAGCCGCTCGGCAGTCTTGCGCCCCACCCCGGGCAGTTTGCCGAGGGGCAACTGGCAAACAAATTCGGCTACTTCATCGGGACGAATGACAAACAGACCATCAGGCTTGCGCTGCTCCGAGGCGAGCTTGGCGAGAAACTTGTTGGGGGCCACTCCAGCCGAGGCGGTCAATCCCAGTTCGGTGACGATGGCTTGCCGGATCTCTTGCGCCATCAGGGTGGCGCTGCCGCCACAGCAACGACTGTGGGTCACGTCGAGGTAAGCCTCGTCCAGCGACAGTGGTTCAACCTGATCGGTATAGCGCAGGAAAATTGCCCTGAGCTGACGGGAGATATCCTTGTATACCGCCATTCGCCCAGGGATCAGTACCAGCGGCGGGCAGAGTTTTTTCGCCAGTGCGCTCGGCATGGCGGAGCGCACACCGAACCGGCGCGCCACATAGTTGCAGGTCGAGATGACGCCGCGCCGCTCGGAGGCCCCCCCTATCGCAAGCGGAACTTCCCGCAATGCGGGGTTATCCCGCATCTCCACCGCGGCAAAAAAGCAGTCCATGTCGATATGGATGATCTTGCGCATACCACTGTATAAATAAACAGACATGGCATCATCTTACCCCAAGGATAACCACAGCTCTATCTCTCTCGTTACGGCTAAAACGATAGACTCTAAAGAGACCCTCACCACCACAATGACAAGGAGCGTTCGGAATGAAATATCTCTGGCTGGGACTCTGTGTGCTGCCGCTGACCGGCATCGGCAAGAACAACCCGACGGCGGAGTGCCGCTGGCTGTTCGACCGGATTGAGATACTGGAACAGGCCATCAAGAAAGGAGACACGCTGGGCACTCAGGAAGAGCTGGCACGCTGGCGTGAGGAATACAGCAAGAAACAGTGTTCACAATACGACTACTGAGCCGGACAAGATGGCGTGACCGACAACGGCAGATAACAAACGGGCCCCGATCAAGATGACCGGGGCCCGGTTTTCAAAGCATGGCTAGTTTGATTCAGCAACAGAGTGCGCGCAAGGCAGCACCATAGGGCCAACCACGGCGGTAGCCACATCATCCCCACGCAGCACCCGAACCAGTTCAAGGGCAAACTCGATGGCACTGCCCGGCCCCTGGCTGGTGATAAGGCGATGAGCCTCATCCCTGACGACCCGCTCATGTGACAGTTGCGATGTCGGTAGTCGGGACTGAAAGCCGGGATGACAGGTGACGATGGCATCATCCAGCAGAGCGTGATGTTGCAACACCACCACAGGGGCGGCGCAGATGGCTGCGCGCCAGCGACCAAGAGCGGCCTGCTCTTTGAGCCGTTCGATGGCCAGCGGGGTATCGCGGATCACTTCGCTGCCGGGCAAACCACCGGGTACCACGATGGCTTCAAAGTCCCGACGGGTCAGCTCGTCGATATGACAATCAGCCACCAGCTGTACCCCGCGCGATGCCTTCACCTGCCGCGATCCGGCTGGGCAACAAGAGGCCAGCACCACCTCGATGCTGGCGCGCACCAGGGTATCGACAATCGCGACCGTCTCTATCTCTTCCGACCCGGGGGCCACCAGCACCAGTACACTCACGTTCGCCTCCTTGCAGCTTGCTCTGCCATGTAAAAGATCAGACGGCCTGACTCTTCTCTTTAATCGCCTGATAGAGACCCTGATTGACCGGTACGGCAATGCCATGCCGGGCAGCCTTGGCCAACAGGAAGCCGGTGATGGCCTCAATCTCGGTCTCGCGTCCCAGCTCCATATCCTGATGCATGGAGGAGTAATTGTCAGCTGTCAGTTCCACCACTGTCATCACCCGACGCTGCAACTCCTCTGCCGTTGTTGCAACTCCTTCGGCGCACATCACATCCGCCACCTCCACGCAGATCTGCTGCAGGGCATCGGCAAAACGGGGGCCAGCTAGCTCGCCATTTTTCAGCTTGTAGAGGGCCGTCAGGGGATTGATGGCACAGTTGATGGCCAGCTTTTGCCACTGGCGTGCCACTATCTGCTCATCCCAACCCGCCTGACCCAATGCCTGCGCCAACTCATCTGCCAGTGATGCATGAGCCTTGGCCGCCTCGTTAAATGGCCCCAACCAGGTTTCCCCCTTGCCGGTATGACGGAACACGAAATGGCCCGCCTTCATGGCACCATGGCTGGTCACCCCTGCAATCACCGGGTTATGCGGAAACATCTGGACCACCTTCTCGGCAATCCCCATCCCGTTGTGCAGCAGTACGATCGGCACGCCAGCATCCAGATGGCCAACCAGTGGAGCCAGGGCGCCAACCACCTGACTGGCCTTGGTCATCACCAACAGACGCTGGATTTTTCCCGGCTGGCCGGCAAATGCACGTTCGATATTGAGCAGCTGTACCTGCCCCTCCAACGAAGTAAAGTCAAATCCGGGGTGCAGGGTAGATTGATGATGCTCACGCAACAAGACTCGGGTGGATTGACCGCTCTGGGTCAGCAGGGAGGCAAAAACGCCGCCGAGAGCTCCGCACCCGAGCAGTGTCCACTTGGGCGCTACAGGTGGCATAACGGGTTGTCGGGAATTTTTTAATCCGCTTGGCATGATGTGACTCTGTCAGGGTAAGGGTTGCAATCCTCTCAACCTGTTACCGGGAATAAATGAAAAATAGCGCGAACGGACACTAACGGGTCCAACCTTCCTGTGCGCAGGGGATTCTAGCAGAGCACTCCCATCAAAATCAGCAAATTTGCCGTATTTCTGGTAGATTTGGCCCCCGATAACGCAACATGAGGAGCTTCGGCTATGCCGTCATTCGATATTGTCTCTGAAGTCAAAATGAACGAGGTGTTGAACGCAGTCGACAACGCCAATCGTGAACTGGCCACCCGTTTCGATTTTCGTGGGGTAGAAGCCAGCTTCGAGTTGAACAAAGAAGAGGTAAAGCTGGAAGCCGATGCCGATTTCCAGCTCAAGCAGATGGTCGAAATCCTGCGCGGTGCCCTGCTCAAGCGCAACATCGAAAACAGCTCCATGGAAGTGGGTGACTCCGTTCACTCCGGCAAACGCTTCCACCTGACCGTCAAGTTCAAACAGGGGATCGAGAAAGAGATCGCCAAGAAGCTGGTCAAGCTGATCAAGGACTCCAAGATCAAGGTACAGGTCGCCATCCAGGGTGATGAAGTACGTGTCACCGGCAAGAAGCGTGACGATCTGCAAGAGACCATGGCACTGGTCCGTGGCGCCGACCTGGGCCAACCGATGCAGTTTCAGAATTTCCGCGACTGATGATGGGAGAGAAGGGCTCTCCCTTCTCCTCTTCTTTAATCGTCCGAGCATAAAAAAACCGGAGCAAATGCTCCGGTTTTTTGTTCCCCAAGTTTTATTAGAACTTGTAGGTAACAGAGAAGTAGTGGCTGAAGCCGGTGCTCTTCCACGGGGTACCGTCGTAGGCTTTGGAGCCATCTTTGGTACCGTAGGCATCCATGAAATACTTCAGGCCATAACCAACCGCGTAGCGATCGGAGTGCCAGTAGATACCGTGGAAGGTGGCCAGGTTGTCGCTGGTACGGTCAGCACGGTCATGGGTATCCAGGCCGAATTGATAATCCAGATAACCCTGGTAGGAGACAAAGCTGCCATTGCCGAAGGTATAGAAAGGCTTGAACCAGTTCATGGAGAACTGATAACCGTTCCACTCACCTTCTTCTTCGGTGAAGAACTGGTTCTCGGTGGCGTGACGTGCATACAGGTTCATGCCAACCTTGCCAAACCAGGGAACCATCACATCGGCACCCAGACCCAGCTGGTTTTCCATCTGCTTGTCACCAACGTTGTTCAGGTTGGCAATGTAAAGCTCTTGCACAGGACCAAAGGAGAGATCTTTACCTGTCAGCGCATCCAGAGACATACGCGGTGCAAACTTCATGAACAGGTTCTGACCATGGTGTTTATTGCTGTGACGGGAGTCGAAAATATCGAATACGTCGACGTAACCGTACAGGTCAAACAGGCCGGAGCGACCACCGAACTCCATTTCAAAATAGGTATCGTTGTAGTCCTCTTCACCGGTAGTGAAAGGACGCTGGTCGATGGTATGCATTACGTTGAACTGCATCCACTTGTAGTCATTCTTGTGGATGTCACCGCTGTAGTCAGCAGCAAAGGCCGGAGTAGCGGCAGCAGCCAGCAGACCGGCAGCGATCAGAGTCTTGGTAAATTTGGCCATTTTATTGGTCTCTTGTGCGTTAGTTGAGGTTTTCCGTAGCCTGCCCACAAGGAGCGAGAGGAATTCTAATCAAATAAAATTGGGGGTGAAACAACTTCTCGGGAACTTTATCCGGAAGTGTGAATCTAATCACCCCCGATTCTACGCAAACGCTTGCTATTTGTCAGCATCTGAGAACAACTCACCCCCCTTGCGGGCGACCAGCACAATCAACAACAACACAGGCAAGCCCAACAGACTGGTGCCGACGAAGAAAGCACTGTAGCCAATCTGCTCCACCACCTGTCCCGAAAAACCGGCTAGCAACTTGGGCAGCAGCAACATCACCGAGCTGAACAGTGCGTATTGCGTCGCCGAAAATGCCACATTGGTCAGGCTGGACAAATAGGTGACAAATGCCGCAGTGGCGATGCCGGCGCTGAGGTTATCCAGCGAAATGATCAGGGTCAGCAGCTCGAGATTATGGCCAACCTGATTGAGCAGAGCGAACAGCAGATTGGTGCTGGCGGTGAGCAGCGCCCCCAGAAACAGGATCCGCAGCGTGCCAAAGCGCATCACCAGCACGCCCCCCAGTGCCGCCCCCACCAGCGTCATGATAACGCCAAACACCTTGGTGATAGTGGCGACTTCGGTCTTGCTGAACTGCATATCCACATAGAAGCTGTTGGACATCACCCCCATCACCACATCGGCAACCCGATAGCAGGCGATCAGAGCCAGGATCAGCAGCGCCGAGCTGCCATAGCGACGAAAGAAGTCAGCAAACGGACACCAGACCGCCTCATAGCCCCAGGCCCCCGCACTCGCCAGCAGCGCAGGCCACCCTTTTTCCAGGAGCTGCGCCTTGCGTTCGGCCTGTTGTTTACCCTGCTCGGCCAGATCGATATCCGGCTCGTGGCAAAACAGCGTGGTGATGACCCCGAGTGACATCAGACCCGCCATCACCAGATAGGTAATCTGCCAGCCACGATAGTCATAGCCGCTGTTGCTGCCAAACCACGCTGCCAGTGCCAGCGCACCGGCGCCCGCCATGATCATCGCCAGCCGGTAACCGGTCATGTAGGAGGCAGCCATCGCCGCCTGTAGCCGCTCGGGGGCGGATTCGATGCGATAGGCGTCGATGACGATATCCTGCGTGGCCGAGGCAAAGGCCACCAGCAGGGCAAACATCGCCAGCTGGGCCAGCTCGGTCTTGGGATCGCAGAACGCCATGCCGACCAGCGCGGCGGCAATCAACAACTGGGAGAAGAACATCCAACTGCGGCGACGCCCCAGCAGCGCGGAGAGCAACGGCAGCGGCATGCGATCCACCAGCGGCGACCAAAGCCATTTAAAGCCATAGGCGAGCGCCACCCAGCTCATATAGCCGATATCGGTCAGGCTGACATCGGCCTCGCGCAACCAGAATGAGAGGGTACCGAACACCAGTAGCAACGGCAGACCCGATGAAAAACCCATGGCAAAGAGAATAAACACCCGAAATTCGAGATAGACGGCGAGGGACTCTCTCCAGCTTGGTTTGCGGATCATGTTCAACTACCTGACGACTTTGGAAAAGTGCGTCATTTTGGCAGGTTGATGGCAGATAGCCAAGGCGAGCAAAGAGATAGGCAAAAGAAGCCCGGATAGAGAAAAGGCTCATCCCGAACGGGATGAGCCTTTTATTGTGGCCTGACGAGGGCGAGGTGACGAACCGCGTCCGGCGAGAGTTACTTGCCCGCTTTCTTGTCGACTTTCTTGTCTGCCGGAGTTTCTGCCAGCAAGACCACCTTCTTCAGAATGATGGGACTGGTCGGCACATCGTTGGCACGCAAAATGGGGCTGTAACCGGTCTGAACCTGGGCCAACTTGTCCAGCACTTCCATCCCCTGCACCACCTGGCCGAACACGGTATACCCCGCACCAGCATTGGCGTTGAGGTTATTGTTATCGACCAGATTGAAGTAGAACTGGCGAGTGGCACTGTCGACTGCCTGGGTGCGGGCCATGGCGATAGTGCCGCGCTTGTTGGGCAAGCCACCGCGAGACTCGTTGACCACCGGCTCATAAGTTGGCAGTTGCTGGAACTGCTGGTTGTAGCCCCCACCCTGCACCACGAAATCCTGGATCACCCGGTGGAAGATGCTGCCGTCATAGCTGCCATCAGCCACGTAGCGCAGGAAGTTTTTCACCGTCTGGGGCGCCTGCTTGGACGCCAGCTCCACCACGATATTGCCGTGGTTGGTCTCCATTCTGACTTTCGGACCCGCGAACGCCAGCGGGGCGATCAACATGGCCAGCAACCAAAGTTTTTTCATCATCAGACCCCTGCGCCGTTCGGTTGACCTTTAAGGTAACCGCGCAGAGCCTCATCGGCCATGATCTGCTGCAGCACGCTACCCAGTTGCAGGTTCAGTGTAGACTCGAGATCGGCCATGCTTGGCTCGCTCGGGCTCTCCTTGCTGGAGGACATGTTGAACTGCTTGGTCAGACGGTTACCCTGGAAATCGGCGATCACCTGCAGGCTGACACGGGACTTGGTGACATAGGTAAAGGTCTTCTCTTCCACATTGACCGCGGCACTGGAGATCACCAGCGTCAGGTTGGTGGTACCACTGTTGCCCACTTCCAGACCCTGACTACGCAGTCCTTCCGCCAGCCGTTCGGCCATCAGCAGATTGAGCGGGCGCTCGCTGTTGACCAGCACCGGCGCTTTCTCCTTGTGTTTGATGGAGAAGACATAGGCAGCCTCACGCTTGTCTACCCCTTCCATGGTGATGCGATTGCCAGAGTAATATTGCTGGTTGGCGGGGATCACCTGCGGATTGAGCAGCGCCGTCTCCGGCCAATGAGTGGCACACCCGCCCAGCATCAGGGCGGCCAGCAGCAAGAGTGACTTTTTCATCATGGTTTCCTTTGGCTTTAGCGTTTGATGGCTTTCAAAATAACGAATTTGCTGTTCGACGCAACGACTTGTGCGTTGGCAAACAAGCGCTTGAGTTTGTTGTGATAGTCCAGATGACGGTTGCCTACTATCCAGAGTTCACCCCCCTGAGGCAACACCCGGTGCGCATCGCTGAACATCTGCCAGGCGATATGATCGGTGATCGCCTGTAACTGATGGAAAGGAGGGTTGCAGAGGATCCGATCCGCCGAACCTACCGCCACCCCGTCGAGACAGTTATTGACCATAAAGCGGGCACGCGGCAGAGCATCGGGCAGATTGTGCTCGACGTTGAGCTGTGCCGAGGCGACCGCCATATAGGATTCATCGATAAAGGTCACCTCCACCTCGCTATCTTTGGCGAGCAGCGATAACCCCAACACCCCGTTGCCACAGCCCAGATCGATCACCTTGCGGGCACTGTGGATGGGCAGGTTGTCCAGCATAAAGCGGGCACCGATATCGAGACTGGTGCGCGAGAAGACGTTGGCGTGGTTGTGGATGAGCATGCCACTCCCCTCCAACGGCCAGACAGTCGGGAAGGGGTTGGCCAGCGCGGGGCGTTCTGCCTGCGGCTCGCAGTGAATGAGACGCGCCTTCTTCCAGGCCAACGAGGTACGGGTAGGCCCCAGATACTTCTCGAACAACTTGAGGGTGGAGGTATGAATATCCTTCGCCTTGCCGGCAGCGATAACGCGGGTTGCCGGTGTCACCACCTCCCGCAGCGCCAGCAGTTGCTGCTCCAGCAGTGCCTGATATTTGGAGACCTTGATCACCACCAGCGCAGGAGCATCGGGCAGCGGTGCCAACGCATCCTGCAAGGTAATCCCGCTCGTATCCAGCCCATTTTCGGCCAAATTGGCCATGGTAGCCCGCTCACTGATGTAGGAGTCGGTGACACAGCAGGGGGAGTGCGGATGCAGATAGGCGGCAAGCGCGCCAAAACCGTCATTCATGATGATGACGTGGCCCGCCTGCTCGAGGGGGGACTCCGCCAGAGTGTTGATCAGATATTCGTCAGCCGCATCCCAGGCTTGCAGTGTCTCCTGACTCTGGCGCGGATAGCGGTAGAGCGTGAGCTGGCAATGGGGAGTGTCGAGAAGGGTTTGCATAGGAAGAGTCCAACCTCGGCTTGATTCATGGATACAGGCGCCAGGGGCGACGCAAAGTGGCGCTATTCTAGCGAGGAGCAGGAATTTCACCAGTTCGGAGCGTGCCAATGAACGGATAGCAGGCGATTTTCCTTTTGCGGGGGCTTATTCCACACCTAGACAGCCGATAGAATGGCCCGACATTCACTCTGGAAGCTGATCCTATGACCATCCAACAACTGATTGAAGCCAAGCTGACGGCAGCCCTCTCCCCCACTCTGCTGGAAGTGATCAACGAGAGCCACATGCACCGAGTGGAGCCGGGCTCTGAGAGCCACTTCAAGGTGGTGATCGTCAGCGAACAGTTTGCGGGTCAGCGCCTTCTCTCTCGCCATCGTCAGGTCAACGCCATCCTGGCCGATGAACTGGCCGGCGCTGTCCATGCACTTGCACTGCATACCTACACGGCAAGCGAGTGGCAGGAGAAGGGTAAGGCACCACGCACACCAGCTTGTGTTGGCAACCCCTCGCACTCCTGAACGGCTAGCTGTCACCCATTGCTCTGACCCACCACCCTATGGGTGACAAACAAAAATTAAACAAAAAGCCGCCAGCCTGCTGATCCTGACAACCATAAATAGGTATTTAATTCAGTTTTCCCTGGCGGCTTAGTCACAGCCTTACACAAGCATACCCCCATGGGGGTATTAAACTAAAAAAACCTTTAAAACCACAGCTTACAAGGAATTCAGGGGTTATTCATTGCAGGTTAATTTTGTGATGACGCAGGGATTTTGCCTATTTGGCATGGCAGAAAATGGGCCTTAAGTGGTAGACTCAAGCGCTTTTGAGTGACCTCGCATGTTGAATAATTGCTGAGCCTGACCACCCGGCGCAGCCACAACAGCGACTCATTCAACCACCCGTCGTGATGTATTTCTCGGCGCTAACCAACCTCTCTTCCCGTAACGGTAGTGCAATTAAGTATGATTACAATCAAAAGAGGACTGGACATCCCCGTGCTGGGTGCGCCAGAGCAAGTAATCTACGATGGCCCCGCCATCACCCGTGTTGCTACACTGGGCGAGGAGTTCGTGGGGATGCGACCTACTATGTTCGTCAAAGTAGGTGATCGCGTCATCAAAGGTCAGGAGCTCTTCGAAGACAAGAAGAATCCCGGCGTTAAATTCACGGCCCCCGCCACCGGCGTAGTTTCAGAGATCAACCGTGGAGCCAAACGTGTGCTCCAGTCAGTGGTCATCGACCTCGACGGCTCCGATGAACAGGTGACCTTCGAGCATTTTGCCTCTTCCGAGCTGGTCAAGCTCGAGCGCAGCAAGGTGCAAGAGATCCTGGTTGCATCAGGTCAGTGGATAGCACTGCGCACTCGCCCGTTCAGCAAAGTCCCTGCGGTTGGCTCAGCCCCGCGCGCCATCTTCGTGACCGCGATGGACACCAACCCGCTGGCTGCCGATGCCGAGCTGATTATCAAGGAACAGCCGCAGGCCTTCCTCGATGGTCTGGCCGTATTGACCCGCCTGACCGACGGCACCGTCTATGTCTGTAAAGGCGAAGGCAGTCTGCCTCACTCCTCTTTGGCTCAGGTCAAGGAAGAGATCTTCGTCGGTCCGCACCCTGCCGGTCTGCCGGGTACCCATATCCACTTCCTAGATCCGGTCAGCAGCACCAAGGTGCAGTGGCACATCAACTATCAGGATGTGATCGCATTCGGCAAGCTGTTCACCACCGGTCAGATCTGCACCGACAAGGTGATCGCGCTGGCCGGCCCGAATGTGCTCAAGCCGCGTCTGCTGCGTACCCGTCTGGGGGCCTGCATCAGCCAACTCACCAACAATGAGCTGCGTGCCGATGAAAACCGCGTCATCTCCGGTTCCCTGCTGAGCGGCGCCAAGGCTGAGGGTGTTCACGACTATCTGGGTCGTTACCACAATCAGGTCTGTGCACTGGGCGAGGGTCGCGAGAAAGAGTTCCTGGGCTGGATCAACCCCAGTGCCAACAAGTTCTCCATCACCCGCACCACCCTCTCTCATCTGATGAAGGGTCGCCTTATCAACTTCACCACCACTACCAACGGTAGTGACCGTTCCATGGTGCCTATCGGCAACTATGAACGGGTGATGCCACTCGACATCCTGCCTACCCTGCTGCTGCGGGACATGGTCTCCGGCGATACCGACGGTGCGCAAGCACTGGGCTGCCTGGAGCTGGATGAGGAAGATTTGGCCCTCTGTACTTTCGTTTGCCCCGGCAAGACCGAGTACGGCCCTATCTTGCGTGAGTGCCTGACCAAGATTGAACTGGAAGGTTAAGCGATGAGTTTCAAGCAACTTCTTGAAAATATGGAACATCACTTCGAACCGGGTGGAAAGTACGCCAAGTACTACGCCCTGTTCGAAGCGGCGTATACCCTGTTCTATACCCCGGGTAGCGTTACCCGCAATGCCGCCCACGTCCGTGATGCGCTCGATCTGAAGCGCATGATGATCATGGTGTGGCTGGCCGTGTTCCCGGCCATGTTCTGGGGCATGTACAACGTTGGCAACCAGGCCATCGCCGCCATTGCCCACATGGGCTCGGCAGCCGGTGCCAGCAGCTGGCAATATGCCCTGGCCACCATGCTGGGTGCCTCCCTCGATCCGTCTGTTGCCGGTATCGGCAGCAAGATGCTGATTGGCGCCACCCACTTCTTCCCGATCTACATCACCGTCTTCTTTGTCGGTGGTTTCTGGGAAGTGCTGTTTGCCATGGTGCGCAAGCACGAGATCAACGAAGGCTTCTTCGTGACCTCCATCCTGTTTGCCCTGATCGTGCCGCCCGAGCTGCCCTTGTGGCAAGCTGCGCTGGGCATCACCTTCGGTGTGGTAATGGCCAAGGAAGTGTTCGGTGGTACCGGCAAAAACTTCCTGAACCCTGCGCTGGCAGGTCGTGCCTTCCTGTTCTTCGCCTACCCAGGCCAAATCTCCGGTGACGCAGTCTGGGTTGCCGTTGATGGCTACTCCGGTGCAACCGCGCTGAGCCAGTGGGCTCAGGGCGGCCAGATGGCGCTGATCAACGGTGCCACCGGTCAGGCTATCAGCTGGATGGACGCTTTCCTTGGCAACCTGCCGGGTTCCATCGGTGAAGTCTCCACCCTGATGATCCTGCTGGGTGCGGCCATGATCGTCTATATGCGCATCGCCTCCTGGCGCATCATCGCCGGCGTGATGGTCGGTATGATCGCCACTTCCCTGCTGTTCAACGTCATCGGTTCCGATACCAACCCCATGTTCAACATGCCGTGGCACTGGCATCTGGTACTGGGTGGCTTCGCCTTCGGTATGGCCTTCATGGCGACCGACCCTGTCTCCGCCGCCTTTACCAACAAGGGCAAGTGGTGGTACGGCGCCCTGATCGGCGTGATGGTCGTGCTGGTTCGCGTGGTCAACCCTGCGTTCCCGGAAGGCATGATGCTGGCCATTCTGTTTGCAAACCTGTTTGCTCCCCTGTTTGACCACTTCGTCGCTCAGGCAAACATCAAGCGGAGGATTGCTCGTGGCGTTTAATAAAGACTCAACCTTCGGCACCATCAGCGTGGTCACCGGCCTGTGTCTGGCCTGTTCCATCGTGGTATCCGTTGCAGCTGTGGGCCTGCGTTCTACCCAGCAGGAAAACAAGGCGCTGGACAAGCAGAGCAACATTCTCGCCGTAGCCGGTGTGGATGTGAGCGAAGTGGCCAAGCGCGACCTGGCCAAACTGTATGGCGAGAAGATCGAAGCGCGTCTGGTGGATCTGGCGACCGGTGACTTTGTTGACGGCGATGCCGACAACTTCGACACCAAGCAGGCAGCCAAAGATCCGGCCCGCAGCATCCGTCTTGCCGCCGCTGACGACAAGGCCAGCCTGCGTCAGATCTCCAAGCAGATCCCGGTATTCTTCGCCAAGGATGCCGAAGGCAAGATCGACAGCATCATCCTGCCCATCTACGGTCAGGGTCTGTGGTCGACCATGTATGCCTTCGTCGCCGTTGCCGCTGATGGCCAGACCATCAAGGGCATCACCTACTATGACCACGGTGAAACCCCGGGTCTGGGTGGCGAGATCGAAAATCCGGCCTGGCGCGAGCTGTTTGTCGGCAAGAAGCTGTTCGATCAGGATGGCATGCCGGCGCTGCGCGTCATCAAGGGTCACGCTCCGGCGGGCTCCGAGCACGAGATCGACGGTCTCTCCGGTGCTACCCTGACCGGTAACGGTGTACAGCATACCTTTGACTTCTGGATGGGTCCCAAGGGCTTCGGTCCTTTCCTGGCCAAGGTTCGTGCAGGAGAAATCAACAATGGCTGACAAGAGCGAAATGAAAAAGTTGCTGTTGACTCCAGTGCTGGGCAACAACCCCATCGCCTTGCAGGTGCTGGGTGTCTGTTCCGCACTGGCGGTTACCAGCCAGATGAAGACAGCGTTTGTAATGACCCTTGCGGTCATGGCGGTCACCGCCTTCTCAAACCTGTTCATCTCCCTGATCCGCAACCAGATCCCGAACAGCGTGCGGATCATTGCCCAGATGGCGATCATCGCCTCGCTGGTTATCGTGGTTGACCAGGTGCTCAAGGCGTATGCCTATGACATCTCCAAGCAGCTGTCAGTCTTCGTCGGTCTCATCATTACCAACTGTATCGTGATGGGCCGCGCCGAAGCCTACGCCATGAAGAGCGCGCCGCTCCCCTCCTTCCTAGATGGTATCGGTAACGGTCTGGGCTATGGCGCCATTCTGCTGAGTGTCGCGACCGTGCGTGAACTGCTGGGCTCCGGCACCTGGTTTGGCATCGAGCTGCTGCCGCTAGTGAACAACGGTGGCTGGTATGTACCCAACGGCCTCCTGCTGCTGCCGCCGAGTGCATTCTTCATCATTGGTCTGATCATCTGGGGCGTGCGCACCAAGGATCCCAAGCAGGTGGAGGCGAAGGATTAAGGTATGGAACACTATCTGAGTCTGTTGATTAAATCGATCTTCATCGAAAACCTGGCACTCTCCTTCTTCCTGGGGATGTGTACCTTCCTGGCGGTATCCAAGAAGGTCAAGACCTCCATGGGTCTGGGTATTGCCGTTATCGTGGTGCAAACCATCGCCGTACCGGTCAACAACCTGATCTACAACTACGTGCTGAAGGCCGGAGCTCTCTCCCCTGACCTAGATCTGAGCTTCCTGAGCTTCATCACCTTTATCGGGGTGATCGCAGCGCTGGTACAGATCCTGGAGATGGCGCTGGACAAGTACTTCCCGGCTCTCTACAACGCGCTGGGCATCTTCCTGCCGCTCATCACCGTGAACTGCGCCATCTTCGGTGGCGTCTCCTTCATGGTGCAGCGTGACTACACCTTCGTGGAGTCTGTGGTCTACGGCGTGGGCTCAGGGGCAGGCTGGATGCTGGCGATCGTTGCGCTGGCGGGTATCCGCGAGAAGATGAAGTACTCCGATGTTCCGGAAGGCCTGCGTGGTCTGGGCATCACCTTCATCACCGCCGGTCTGATGGCGCTGGGCTTCATGTCCTTCTCTGGTATCTCCCTGTAATCGGCTTTCCTGCAATCAGAAAGGAACGATAGATGGAAATTATTTTGGGTGTGGTCATGTTTACCGTGATCCTGCTGGCACTGGTGGCAGTCATTCTGTTCGCCAAGTCCAAGCTGGTGACCGCGGGCGACGTGACAATCAGCATCAATGGTGACCCGGCCAAGGCTGTGACCAGCCCGGCCGGTGGCAAGCTGCTCGGCGTACTCGCCGGCAACGGTATCTTCGTCTCTTCCGCCTGTGGCGGCGGTGGCTCCTGCGGCCAGTGCAAGGTACGGGTGAAATCCGGTGGCGGCGACATCCTGCCGACCGAACTGGATCACATCAGCAAGGGTGAAGCCCGTCACGGCGAGCGTCTGGCCTGCCAGGTCACCGTGCGTGGCGACATGGACATCGAACTGCCGGAAGAGATCTTCGGGGTGAAGAAGTGGGAATGTACTGTTATCTCCAACGATAACAAGGCCACCTTCATCAAGGAGCTCAAGCTGCAGATCCCCGATGGCGAGAGCGTACCGTTCCGCGCCGGTGGTTATATCCAGATCGAAGCGCCGGCTCACCATGTCTACTACAAGAACTTCGATATTCCCGAGGAGTATCGCGGTGACTGGGATCGCTTCAAGATTTTTGAGCTGGAGTCCAAGGTCGATGAGCCGATCATCCGTGCCTACTCCATGGCAAACTATCCGGAAGAGTTCGGCATCATCATGCTGAACGTGCGTATCGCGACCCCGCCCCCGAGCAACTGGACTGCCCCTCCGGGACAGATGTCCTCCTACATCTTCAGCCTGAAGGCTGGCGACAAGGTGACTATCTCCGGTCCGTTCGGTGAGTTCTTCGCCAAGGATACCGATGCCGAAATGGTATTCATCGGTGGTGGTGCAGGTATGGCGCCGATGCGTTCCCATATCTTCGACCAGCTGCGTCGCCTGAAGTCCAAGCGCAAGATGAGCTTCTGGTACGGTGCCCGTTCCAAACGCGAGATGTTCTATGTCGAAGACTTCGACATGCTGGCGGCCGAGAACGAGAACTTCACCTGGAACGTAGCCCTGTCCGATCCGCAACCGGAAGACAACTGGGATGGCTACACCGGCTTCATCCACAACGTGCTCTACGAGAACTATCTCAAGAACCACGAAGCGCCGGAAGATTGCGAGTTCTACATGTGTGGACCTCCCGTGATGAACGCAGCCGTCATCAACATGCTCAAAGATCTGGGCGTTGAGGACGAAAACATCCTGCTGGATGACTTTGGTGGTTAATCCATGAACAGCGTTGTAAAGACCTGGCTAGCCTTCGGGCTAGCCTTTTTCTTGACAGGGTGCGGTCAGGAAAGCACGGTCCAGTCGAAACCGGAGATCCATATCACCGGCAGCACCATGGGCACTTACTACTCCATCAAGGTGGCGGACAACGTCATCAGCGATGCAGCCAAGTTTCAGGCCGAGGTCGATGTACTGCTGGAGCGAGTCAACGATCAGATGTCCACCTATCGCCCCGATTCCGAACTGTCGCGCTTCAATCAGCACCACAGTTCGACACCGGTAGTGGTATCGCGGGACACCGCGCGGGTCATTACAGAAGCCATTCATATTGGCCGTGAGAGCCAGGGGGCGCTGGACGTCACCGTCGGCCCCTTGGTCAATCTGTGGGGCTTCGGTCCGGACAAACGGCCGACCAAGATGCCATCAGAGGAGCTGATCACCCAGACCCGTCAGAAGACCGGCCTGGGCAACCTGCACGTCATCACTTCGGTCGATGCCGACACCCTGCAAAAGGACATCCCGGATCTTTACGTTGATCTCTCCGCCATTGCCAAGGGCTTTGGTGTCGACAAGGTGGCCGAGTATCTGGAGTCTCTGGGTGCGCGCAACTATCTGGTGGAGATCGGCGGCGAGCTGCGGATCAATGGCGTCAACGGCAAGGGACACCCCTGGCGCGTTGCCATCGAAAAGCCGACAGCCAATGCCGGTTCGGTGCAGGAGGTGATCGTTCCGGGTGACAACGGAGTGGCCACTTCGGGCGAATATCGCAACTACTATGAGATGGATGGCCAGCGCTTCTCCCACACCATAGATCCACGCACCGGCAAGCCAATCCAGCACCGCATGGTGTCGGTCACCGTGATCCACCCCTCCTGCATGACCGCAGACGGGCTGGCGACCGTATTCATGGTAATGGGACCGGAGAAGAGCCTGGCCTATGCCAAAGAGCGCGGCCTGGCGATCTTCGTGATCACCAAGACGGACAACGGCTTTGAAGAGGCCTACTCCGATGCGTTCAAACAGTATCTGGTCAGGAAATAGGGAGGATAGATGCAGGTTTTTCTGATCACCTTCGGGGTATTCATGCTGGTGATAGCCGCCATGGCTATCGGCTATATCTTCCAGAAAAAATCCATCTCCGGCTCCTGTGGCGGTCTGGGAAGCGTTGGCATCGAGAAAGAGTGCGACTGCCCCGAGCCCTGCGACAATCGCAAGAAGAAGATGGCCAAGGAAGAGGCCCGTCGCAAGATGCTGGAAGAGAACCGCATCATCTGATGACTCTGATTGTTCGATAAACAAAAGCGCGCCATCGGCGCGCTTTTTACTGGGCGTTATCTTGCGTTAACGGTCAGGCTGACGTTCGATATAGAGGATCACCTCGCCAAGATGGATACCGAACTTGCTGATCTCGGCACGATTGATCAGACGATCTTCGTCCAGCAGATACATCCAGTCATCGAAGCTCACCCGCACTACCTCGCCATCCGGCAGCGCCAGATCAAGCTGATAATGCCAGTTGAGGGCAAACCCTTGGCTTTTACCCATCGCCTCCCCCACCACATCGGAAGCAGTACCTCGCCAGTGACCGTCAACCCCCTTGCTCAGATACCAGGTACGGGTCTGCTGGCGGCCATCATCAAAGTAGAACTGCTCGAACAGCTCTCCCTTGCCATCCTTCCAACGACCCACCATCTCGACCCGAAAGCGACTGGTCACTTCGCCGCTGCGGTCGGTTACCAGGCCGTGAGCCACTAATTTACCGTTGAAGAAACGGGCGAGATCCCAGCTTGGCCCCTGCCCCCGATAGTCATCGAGACTGGCACCACAGCCGCTCAGCAGCAAAAAAGGGAGCAACAGCAACCAGCGGTATGCACGATAGAAAAACATTGGAAACTCCATGTTCAGGGTTGGCCACGCAGGCGGCGGGTCAGGGCGGGATCGCGGCTGTTGTCAGCCAGCCAGATGGCGAGAAAAGCGGCCGAGAATTGCGGATCGGCCAGAGTGCCGAGGGGTTTTTCCTGCCACCAGAAGTGGCCTGCCCCCTCCTTGTCGACATAGAAGGTGAGCTTGTCGCCTGCCTGCACATCGGGCCAGAGTGCAGCGAGCTGGCCGAGCCAGCGCTGACGCTCGGCGTCAGTGCCAAGACCTAGCCGCTGCCACTCGGCGGCGGTGGCGCTCAGCAGATCTTCCCGCTCGATGGATCGGGCATAGGTGAGAGTCAGAGCCTGTGGATAGTGACCGGGCTGATAGCGCCCGCTCGCGCTGTAGAGGGTGGCATCGTAGAGCTTGAACCAGAGCCAGTTCATCTCCCCCTGCCCGACCGGGCGCAACTGCTGCCAGGGGGCGGCAGAAGCCTGCACTGCGGTTGCAGCAAAGAGCGCAAACGCCAGCATCAGCGGGTTAATTCCACCCCATATGCCAGTGGTTGGGGTCTTCCAGTTCATGCCAGTCCATCTCCTGTTCCTGCAGGGTGTTGATATCCTGCATCACCACCTGCATCAGCTCCCCTTTCGCGTTCCGCTGGCAGGCAACCACCAGATAGAAGCGATCAGCGAGCTCATGCTGGCCCTCTTTGGTCCATTTGGAAAAAAGCAACGAGTCGGTCGAAAAGGTGTTTGTCATGACTCACCCTCCAGCTTGACCATTACCCACAGGAGTACGGGTAACCACCACATCCAGATCACTGCCAGCAGCGCCGTGCTGATCCATATGCCCCAGGGTAAGTTTACTGCCCCCATGGCGGCCCCCGCCACATAGGAGGAGGTGCCGCCAAATACGCCAAACAGCGCCTGCTGCCAGCGAGGCAAGCTCAGCAGCCAGCGCATACCGTGGGCCAGCGTCAGGGCAAAACCGAGCCAGAGCAGCACCAGCCAGAGGGGAAAACCGGACGGGAACCGGAACAGGCCGAGCTGCCAGAGCAGGGCATCCAGCAGACAGCCGACGACCGCGATGGGAAGCAGCCGCCAGTCACGCTGGCGGCTGGGTGAGAAAATAAAGTGCAGCAGCAACATTGCCAGCAGCGGGCCCGGCTGCTGCCACTTCACCGCCAGCAACCAGTAGAGGTTGAACCCCAGCAGATGAGCCCACTGCCACATGGTCAGTGACCGCTTACTGGCACATCACCCGACCAGCCAGCGGGCCCCGGCTTGGCGGCCTCCAGCTGCACCAGACTGATGGTGCGCTCCCAGAATCCCCCCTCGCAATAGGCGAAGTAGAAGTGCCACAGCCGGATGAAATCCTGGCTGTAACCGAGCTTGGGCAGCTCGGGCGCCAGCGCCAGAAAGCGATCGCACCAGTGAGCCAGGGTGCGAGCATAGTGATGGCCGTGATCGTGCAGCCGCACCAGCTGCATATCGGTCTCCCGTGCCAGCAACCCCGCCATCTGGGAGACGCTCGGCAGGCAGCCACCGGGGAAGATGTAGCGCTGGATGAAATCAACCCCGCGCAGATACTGGGCATGACGCTGATCGGCGATGGTAATGGCCTGAATGAGCAGGCGGCCACCCGGCTTGAGCAACCGTGACAACTGGCGGAAATAGTCGGGCAGGAAGGCGTGGCCCACCGCCTCGATCATCTCGATGGAGACCAGCTTGTCATAGGTGCCCTCCAGCTTGCGGTAATCCTCCAGCAGCAAGGTGATGCGATCCCCCAGCCCCTCCCGCGCAATCCACTCCTTGGCGTAGTCATGCTGGGCCCGGGAGATAGTCGTGGTGGTCACCCGGCAGCCATAGTGGCGGGCGGCATAGACGGCGAGGCCGCCCCAGCCGGTGCCGATCTCCAGCAGATGATCGTCAGGGCCCAGCTCCAACCGCTCGCAGATGGTACGCAGCTTGGCCTGCTGCCCCTCTTCCAGAGTGGCGTCGGCGCTCGGGTAGATGGCGCTCGAGTACTGCATATGGCTGTCGAGAAACCCCTGATAGAGGGTATTGCCGAGATCGTAGTGGGCGGCAATGTTGGAGCGCGAGCCGGTCAGGGTATTGCGATTAAGCCAGTGGCGCACCTTATTGAACGGGAAACTGAGCCAGCCGAGGCGCCGCTCAAGGGAGTCGAGCAGGGTCAGGTTGCGGGCCAGCAGCCGCACCAGCGCCACCGGATCCGGGCTGGTCCAGAGCCCCTCCACCCAGGTTTCCCCAGCGGCGATGCTGCCTCCCAGCAACAAGCGACGATAGAAGGCCGGATCCTGCACCACCAGTTCGGCATGCAGATCGGTGCCCGCCACGCCAAAGCTGTGGCGCTCACCGCCATCCCGCAGCAGCAGTTGGCCATGTTCAAGGCGTCCCAGCAGATTGAGCAGCAGTTGCCTTGCCCCCTTGTCGATGAAAGAGGCAGAGAGGGTTGATTGAGCAAGTTCCATTAGCGGCTCTCCGGATGGGTAAAAATCGGGGTTCGTTTGATAAAAAGACGCAGGGCCTGCCAGTAGATCCCGAGCAGTACCTTCATGGTCATCCAGGGCCAGCGGGCCAGCAGGGCCACCAGCCCCTTGCGCGACAAGGGTTCGCGAGTGAGCGCCAGGGTTGCGTCAAACAGCTTGGCTTCACCGGATACGGGATGACTCTCGATATGGATCAGTGTCTCCTGCGCGGGCGGCCTGATCCGCCAGTGATAACGCATCGCCAGCCCCATAAAGGGGGAGACGTGAAAATCCTTATCATGGGGCGCCAGCGCCGCCAGATCCAGCAGGTAGTAGTGACGCTCGTTCCAGGGGGTGTTCGACACCTCCGCCAGCAGATAGCGCGCCTCGCCCTGCCGGTAGCAGAAGTAGAAGTTGACCGGACTGAAGTAGAAGCCCAGACAACGCACATTGCCGAGCAGCAGCACCCGCCCCTCGGGGTCGGCATCGCCCCCCAGTTCGCTCACCTTCTGCCACACCGCCTGCTTGAGGCTTCCCTCACTGCCCTTGAGATAATCATGGCGGTGAAACGAGAGCAGCCCCGAGCGCTCCACACCGAACCAGCGCCCCTGATCGAGCTGCGGCAGTTCGTCGAGATCCAGTCCCAGCATAAAGAGGCTGTAGGAGAAGGCGTGGGCCCGAGGTGCGAAACGGCGGTGGCGCACCGAACCCTGCCAGATGGCGCTAGTGACACCGGCCAGTTCGCCAGCGCCCTCATGTTCGGTGGCCACGGTGGCGCCGTTCATAGCTCGGCACCGAAGCGCCTGGCGACATCCAGCGCGCTGCACACCCCATCCTCGTGGAAGCCGTTGTACCAGTAGGCGCCACAGAAATGGGTGTGCTGCTGGCCGCAGATCTCCGCGCGCCGCTGCTGAGCGGCGATGGAGGCCTGATTGAACACCGGATGGTGGTAGACGAAGCGGCGCAGTACCTTGCTCTCATCCACCTTGCCCTTGGGGTTGAGGCTGACGCAGAAGGGCTCCGGCGAGTTCACCCCCTGCAGGATGTTCATGTTGTAGCTCACCAGCGGCCGCGCCTCGTCATTGCCATCGAGCTGATAGTTCCAGCTGGCCCATGCCTTGCGGCGGGTGGGCAGGCAGCGAGCATCGGTATGGAGCCAGACATCGTTGGCCTGATAGGGCATGTCGCCGAGGATGGCCTGCTCCCGCTCGCCGGGATCCGCCAGCAGCGCCAGCGCCTGATCGCTGTGGCAGGCGAAGATCACCTCGTCAAACCGCTCCTCGCCGTAACTGCTCTGGATCACAACGCCATCCGCGTCCCGCCGTACGCTCTTCACCGGACAGGCGAGTCGGATCTGCGACTGCCAACCCGCGGTAAGGGGGCCGATATATTCCCGCGAGCCACCCGGGATCACGTACCACTGGGGGCGATTGGCCACATCCAGCAGGCCGTGGTTGGCAAAAAAGCGCAGGAAGAAGCCAAGGGGAAAGGCGCGCATATCGGCCAGGGTCGATGACCAGATCGCCGCCCCCATCGGCAAGATGTAGTGGCGGGCGAAGTAGTCGCTAAACTCCCCCGCCAGCAAAAAATCCCCCAGCGTCAGCTCGGGGCCAGCCCCCTGATGCTGACCATCCGCCAGCCAGGCCCGCGCCTCCCGGTTGAACCGCAAGATCTCGGCGACAAAGCCATAGAAGCGCGGACTCAGCAGATTGCTGCGCTGGGCAAACAGGGTATCGAGATTGTGGCCGTTGTACTCCAGCCCCTCCGGGCTCTTTACCGAGAAGCTCATCTCGGCCGGTTGGCGCGCCATGCCAATCCGCGCCAGCAACTTCAAGAAGTTGGGGTAGGTACGATCGTTGAAGACGATAAAGCCGGTGTCGATGGCATAGCTGCGGCCAGCCTGATTCACATCGACGGTGGCGGTGTGACCGCCCAGGGTCGGCGCCGCTTCGAACAGGGTGATGTCATGGAGTTTGTGGAGCAGAAAACCGGCGGTGAGCCCCGAGATCCCTGAACCGACGATGGCGATCTTTTTCTTCATGAATGGCTTCCTTTCGATACGAGTGCGCGGCCAAGGCGCAGCCAGAGCCCCACCGGCAGCGCACCAAGCAGGCGCAGCAACCAGATGAAACGGCGGGGAAAGTGGATCTGGTGACGACCAGCGGTCAGCCCGTCCATGATGGCGCGGGAGGCCTGCTCCACCGTCACCAGACAGGGCATGGGAAAATCATTTTTGGCGGTGAGCGGCGTCTGGACAAAGCCGGGGCGGATCAGGGTCACCCCGATCCCTTTGCTGGCCAAATCGAGGCGCAAGGTATCCGCCAGATAGTCGAGGGCCGCCTTGGAGGCGCCATAGGCCTCGGCTCGTGGCAGCGGCAGCCAGCTCACCGACGAACTGACGATGGCCAGCCGTGACCCAGCCCCTAGCAACGGCAAGAAGGCGGCCAGCGCATGGCCGGTAGCGGTCAGATTGGTGTCGATGACACGGGCAAACAGCTCGCTGTCAAACCCCTCGCCGACATCCATGTACTCGCAGTTGCCTGCGTTGAGGATTAGCAGATCGAGGGATGGCAGCGTAGCGGCTATCCCGCTCATTGCGGCCAGATCACGGGCATCGAACTGCAGCGGAGTGACGCCATCCAGCCCCAGCGCCTGCAGCCGTTCACCATCGCGGCCACAACCCCACACCTGCCAGCCGGCGCGCCGGTAATCCAGCGCCAACTGGCGACCTATGCCGGAGGTCGCGCCTGTGATAAGCACCCGGCCGCTCATGCGCCAAGCCTCATCTTGATGGTGCGAACCACTGGCCCGAGCAACGGCAACTGCTCGTAGAGCATGGCGCCCAGGTCAAAATAGTCCCTGTGCTGGCACACCTTGCCCGCCTCGTCGAATTCGAGGCGGGTGGCCCCCTCCACCGTCACCGGCTCACCACCACGCAATCTGGGGTGAGAGAAGGTCATGGTCCAGCCGAGCCAGGCCTGTGGCCCTTGCTGCTGCTGACTGGTGATGACGAAACGGCAGTAGGCGAGACGCTGATAGAGGGCGGCAAAATAGTCGCCAAGGGCCGCCAGCCCCTCGATACGGTGAGCCGGATCGATAAAGACCACCTGTTCGGCATAGACCTCGGGCAAGCGATGCAACTGCTGTTTGTCCAGTTGCTGATAGAGGCCAATAAAGCGGGCCAGCGGCTCGTTCATCCTATTTCTCCAGAGAGCGAAACATCTCGATGGCTCTCACCCGGGCAACGGCGTGATCCACCATGGGTGCCGGATAATCCTGTCGCCCCTTGAGTCGCAGCCAGTCGTGGGGCTGATGCACATAAGCGGCAGGAATATCGGCCAGTTCAGTTACCCAAGTACGGATAAACTCCCCTTGTGGATCAAATCGTTGCCCCTGAGTGGTGGGGTTGAAGACCCGAAAGTAGGGGGCCGCATCGGCACCGGTGCCTGCAGCCCACTGCCAGCCGCCATTGTTGGCTGCCAGATCCCCGTCGATGAGTCGACTCATGAAGTAATCCTCCCCGAGCCGCCAGTGGATATGGAGATCCTTGGTGAGAAAGCTCGCCACTATCATTCGCAGCCGGTTGTGCATCCAGCCGGTGGCGTTGAGACAACGCATCGCCGCATCGACGATGGGGTAGCCGGTGCGCCCCTCGCACCAGGCGGCGAAGGCATCCGGATCCCAGCTCCACGGCAAGGCCGCCGTCTCGGGCTTGAAGGGGCGATTCATCGAAAGAGTCGGGATCAGCACCAGCAGGTGGCGATAGAACTCGCGCCAGATAAGTTCGTTTAGCCAGACAAAGCCGGGCTGAGCCTTGGACTGGGGCCGATAGCCGAGCCGCTGCTGGAGCGCCGCCACACACTGGCGCGGGCTGATGATGCCCGCCGCCAGATAGGGGGAGAGCACAGAGGTGCCCGCGATGGCAGGAAAATCGCGGGTCTCGCCATAGTCGAGCACCGCCTGCTCCAGAAAAATGTTCAAACGACGCTGAGCTTCCGCCTCCCCCACTGGCCAGCGGGGATCCGCCGTCAGCTCGCCGAGCGCCTCATCAACCCACGCACGTTCGGCCAGCGGCTGCCACGGCAACGACTCGCCACGGGGCGCTGGGGCGCGATGAATGACAAACCCCTCTTCATCGAGGGCCTTGAGCCAGGCACAGCTGAAGGGGGTGAACACCTTGAACATCTCACCCGAGCCGGTCAGCACCCGCCCCGGCGGCAATACGCAACAGCCGTTGAACCAGTGACAGCTCACCGCCTGATCAGCCAGCGCGGCGCTGACGGCATGGTCGCGACGCTGCTCATCGATCTCGATAGCCTGATTGGCATAGAGCTGGGTCACACCCTGCTCGCGGCAGAGGTTTGCCAACGCAGCGGGCACCTCGGCAAAGGTCTCCACTCGCAGCAGATGGAGCGGGATGCCGAGCGCCGCCAGCTCGCGGCCCAACTCATCCACCTGCGCCAACATAAAGCGCTGACGGATGGGGGCCATTTTGTGCTGCCGCCACTGGGTAGGAGAGATGATAAAGAGCGCGGCGACCGGTCCATCACCGGCGCAGGCATGCCGCAGCGCCGGGTTGTCGGCAAGGCGCAGATCGTTGCGAAACCAGACCAGTTTCATGATTTTTTCCTCCCGCGTCCGCTGGCGCCAGCCGCAGCAGGTGCGTTCGCCATCAGCTCGGCAAGGCTCGCCTGCCAGCCGTGTGCTTTCAGCCACTCATCGTCGTAGAGACGACCCAGTTCGCCAAACAGGCGCGTGCCTGCGGGCCACTCGGCGGCCAGCTCCTGTTTGCCAAGCCCTGCCCCCAGCAATACCAGCCAGGGGGTAACGGCACGCCCCTCCAGCAAGCTGGCATGGCGCGGCTCGACCGCCCCCAGCAGTTGCACCTCATAACCCTGACCGATCAGCTCGTAAGCGGCCCAGACCAGATCGAGGGGGCCGACTTGCCCCCAACTCGCCAGCGTGATCGGCACGCCCTTCTCCTGCTCGATCAGGTGGCGGGCGAAGCGGGTATGGAGCCAGCCCAGCCACACCTGTTGCAGCAACTCGCCATCGGGCCGCTCGCGCCACAGCCCCAGCAGCCGCTCCACAAGCGGTTGCAGTACCCGGCTGCGCACCAGCTCGAACGGGTAGCTCGCCAGCAGATCGTTGAGCTCAGCCTCCGCCTTGCGCTGGTTGAAGGCGAGCAACGCCTGACTGAACTGCTCCAGAGTCTGCTGCCAGTGATCGCTCACCGGCTCGGAATGGGGTTCGCTCAGGAGCCCCTTCACCTGCCCGATACTCACACCCCGCTCCAGCCAGCTCAGGATCTCGCCGATTTGGCGGATATCCTGCTCGCTGTAGAGGCGGTGGCCCTTTTCGGTGCGGGCCGGTTGCACCAGACCATAGCGGCGCTGCCAGGCACGCAGGGTCACGGCGTTGACGCCGGTGAGACGGGAGACCTCGCGAATGGGGTAGATCCCCTCATCAGCCAGAGGAGCAACTTCTTGCGATAAATCAGACATGACAACGTCCATCAAACAGAGGTGTAAAGCGCCCCGATGCAAACCATGCGCCGGGGCAACAGAACGGATTCAGAGCCCGTAACGCAATTTGAGCGTATCGGGGTGCGGATTGAGATAAACCTGCTCGGCGAGATAGGGATTGGGGTACTCGCGCAGGTAGTGGCGGATCAAGGTGAGCGGCACCAGCAAGGGGAAGATGCCGGTGCGGTACTTGTCGATGGTATCGGCCAGCTCCTGCTTCTGGGCCGGGGTCAGCACCCGCTTGAAGTAGCCCTGCAGGTGCATCAGCACATTGGTGTGGCTGCGACGGTTGGCCCGCAGGGTCAGCGCGGTCATCAATCCCTTGATGTAGTTGTCGGCCACCTCCTGCAAATTGGTGGACTTGCCCAGATTGCCGAGCAGCTTGCCGAGCGCCCTGTAGTGGGTGGTGGCGTGGGAGAGCACCAGATACTTGTAGCGGGAGTGGAAGCGGATCAGCGCAGAGGCGGTGATACCACGCGCACAGAGCTGCTGCCAGTCGTGGTAAGCGAAGACCCGCAGCACGAAATTCTCCCGCAGGATGGGATCACAGAGCCGGCCATCCTCTTCCACCGGCAACAGGGGGTTGGCCTCCATCAACGCCTTGGCAAAGAGGCCGATCCCCTCCTTGGCGCTCCCCTCATTGTTGGCGCCATAGACCTTGACCCGCTCCATACCGCAGCTGGGTGATTTGGCACAGAGGATATAGCCGGAGATGAAGTCGAGCTGGCGTGCCTTCTGCTCGCTGAACGCAATCAGCTTTTCAGTGACATCGAAGCTACCATTGCTCGCCTCGGCACGGATCTCGCCGTTGCGCTTGACCAGCCGGATGGCGGCGCGAGGCGCCCCCAGACCGATAGCCATCTCGGGACAGACGGGGTGATAGTCAAAGTGAGCGCCAAGATCCCGTTCGCAGAAGCTGGAGCGCTTGTGGCCCCCGTCGAAACGCACCTCTTGTCCCAGCAGGCAAGCACTGATACCGACTTTAATCTTGTACATGATGGCACTCCTTGTATAAACCTTGATTCAGTTATAGCAGTTATACAAAAAAATGGAAGTTGTATAACTATCGCCGACTGATACGACACAAGGAGAAAAAAGAGATCACTGGAAAACGAAAAAACCCATGGCGAACGCCATGGGTAAAAATCAAGACACTACGGACTACTGGAAGGGGGATTAGAAACTGTATTTCACACCCAGGCTGGAGATGGAGCCTTTCTGCAGATCCCAGCTGCGATAGGTGTAGTCGGCAGTCAGCGCCCAGTTCTGGTTGAGCTTGTAAGCACCGCCTACCTTGAAGTCATGCATATCATCGGTCATGTTGGCGTAACGGTAAGCCGTGGAAAGCTCGATGTCGCCGATGTCGTAGCGCAGACCCACTTCACCGTACATGCTGCCACTATCCTTGCGAGCCACTTCGTCCCATCCCTTGTTGTTCTTGGCCAGCTCACGCTCAAGTTGATAGCCCATCAAACCGGTTTCGCCATAGAGATTGAGTCCTGTGCTCAGCGGGGTAAAGACACCGATACCCAGGCTGGAGATGGACATGCTGTCATTGCCGTCGTTGCGGGAGGTGAATTCGGTTCCGGCACGACCGTAGAAGTTGGAGCCAAAGCTCTTTGAGAGGTCCAGGCTCAGACCACCAAAATCACGGGTACCTTTGCTGGCAGCATCACGGGGAAATGCAGCGCTGTCTTGGCTAAGGTAATCAGACTTGGTGTGCGCCCAGGTCAAACCGCCCTTTGCGTAGCTGAACGCATCCTGTGCCAGAGCGGAAGTAGAGGCGAAACCGGCCAGAACCAGAAGAGATACAGTTGCTTTTTTCATGATGATAACTCCATGTGATTGGGCCCGTTGCTAGCGAGCTGGTATGGAGTCATTGTGCGGTCAGCATCCCGGCTTGCCGAGCGGCAAGCTATTGCAAAACCATGTCAGATGTAAGCAGATATTTCCCGAGATGTCAGGGGTAACAAATTGCCGGCCCAAGCGGTTTGCATGGGCCGGACAACACCAAATCAGCGGAAGACCACCTCATCAATTTCGACCCTGACCAAGGGCTGCCCGGTCAATCCGGCAGGACGGGGGATCTCGAGGGCCAGCGACGGACGGACTTGCCCCTTGCGCAGATAGGTCTCCGGCAAGCGATTCTCGGCGACCCAGAAACGGGCTTCCTGACGCACCAACTGCACACCGTCAGCACTGAACAGAGTCACCATGCCGCGCACCCCGACCACATTGCGGCTGCCGGTATTGCTCACCATAAAGGTCAGCGCCAACGGATCAGACCCCTCGAGCTTGTCCAGCTTGACCACCACACCGTCGCGTGCCGCTTGTGACAGCAATTCGGGGTTGGCCTTGGCCTGCTCGGTCAGTACCGGGGCGGCAACCGCCACCACGGCCCCCGCTTTCCCATCAGCAGCCATACCCTGCACGGGTTCGGCCGGTTTGACCACCAGATACTCCCAGGTAAAGTCATCGTTGAGCTGAACCTGCCGACCATCGGGCAGCGTCACCTGAGAAAGAGGGGCAGCCTGCGCCAACACGGGGGAGAGGCACAGGGCAATCAGCAGACGGGAGAAGGGTTTCATAGGGCGAAGCTCGGCAACAGGTGAAAGGGCGACAGTATAAACAGTCCCGCCACCCCTTGCCTATGACAGCACTCACGTTCTGGCTCCGGCGTCGCTTGCCCACGGGCTAGATGGCAAGATCGTGCCGCTCTTTGTGCGCCATATCCAGAGTCACCAGATCGAACTCGGTCCTCTTGAGGGCAGAGAGAATATCCGATTGCATATCAAAGGCCTGAGCACGCTGATGCTCGGGCAGACGCACCCGGGCCAGGGTGGTAGAGCAGTCGCACAGGGTATGGAAAAAGACCTGCGCCTCATCCAGCCCCATGTCGGCCAGCATCTGTTCGGCCTGATCCACCATTCGTAGATAACGTTGCTTCAACTGCCGTGGATTGGTGAAGCGATTGCTGAGGCAACCGTTGCTCCCTTTGCCCCAACGACCGAGCTGACGCTTGTTGAAGCCATAGCGAAAATCACGGCTCATCACCCCGTTATCGGCAAAAAACCAGATGGTGTTGGCAGGCAGTGAGCCGAACTGGGCAAGATAGTCATCACGCTCCTCCACCGCGGCCGGAACCAGCAACGGCAGATGAGCCCATTCCGGACGAGCCTGCACATACTCACCAATGCGGCGAACCGGATCGATCAACCCCTCCATATTCGGCAGGCGATCGCAAAAGATGATTTCGTCACTCTTGATGACCCAGTGATCGATGCCATAACGCTGGCAATAACGGCGGGCTCGGGCCACTTCGCTGCGGCTGCGGGTCGGATTATCGAGGGTGATGGCGCGGATCTTGATCCCGCTGGCACGGCACAAATCGATGCTGTAACAGGATTCCAACCGCCCCGAAAAAGAGACTATCAGCTCGTCAAAATTTGCCAGTCGCTCAATCAGCTGCAGCTCCCTGGCTTGAAAAGAGTGATCATATCCCTGATTCAAGACAACAACATTGGCATCCATTAAACAGCTCCGGATGATAAACAGGTGGCTTATTGTGCGGGAAACAAGCTGAATAGGCCCTTACAGAGTCAGGTTAAAATTAAAACTTGATGATTATTTCCCGTGATTCATCCATAAAATCAATACCTTGAGCGTCGTACACTCGCAATCTGGCCTGATGTACCCGATGGGCTCGCAAAAAGCCCTGCGCCTGATCCAGCGAGGTGAAGGTCAGGTGCTCCCCCTCGCTGTCGGTCAGACAGAGGTACTCCCCTTCCGCCTCGATACAGAGCTGATAACCACTGCCATCCTTGCAGGCGATGATCAGGGTTGCCTCGGGATAGTGACTGAGCCAATTGCGAAACCGGCCATGCTCCATAGTACTCCTGGAGGGGCATCACCCCTTGTCGGTGACAGGCAAACTGTCCAGCTCACCCAGTTGCTGACGGCAACTCGCCACGTCGGTAAAGACGATCCCCCTGATGCCGAGGGCCTCGGCGGCCGCAATATTGGCGGGACTGTCATCAATAAAGATGCACTCTGCCGGTTTCAGATCGAACGACACCAGCAGATAGCGGTAGATATCCGGCTCCGGCTTCATCATCCGCACCCGCGCCGACACCACCTTGCCGCTAAAGAAGCGCCAGAAATCCTGATGCTGCTCCAGCCAGTCGATGCTGGCGTGCCCCATGTTGGAGAGGGCATAAAGAGTGTGCCCCGCCCCGTGCAGATCGGCTATCAGGGTTAGCATAGCGGGATCTGGCAGCAGGGAAGCGGGAACTGCCTGTAAAATGGCCAGGTTCTGTGCCGCCGAGAGGCCAGTGCGCGCTTGCGCTTCCCGGGCCATGGTGTGGAGCGACATGGTGCCTCTGTCTACCTCCAGCCAGTCCGGGTGGTTAAAGAGCTGCTCGGCCAACTGTTCGGCCCCTTGCGGGCCACGCACCGAATGCACTATGCCTACCGGATCCCAGCTCACCACCACCCGTCCCAGATCGAAAATAATCGCCATCGTCTTTACCTCCCCCACTGGGTGTCAGTCATCAAAACAGAGTCAATAGAACATCGCTCATACACCATTTTCTTAACCGGATACCCTGCCCCCATCCCCGCCCGCGGGCAAGTTTTACTTGCATCAGACCGGCAAATCCCTTAATGGTTATGACGTTACTTCAAGGACACACCTATGCACGCACCATTCTTCTTTGCTTTCTCGTTTATCCGGCCCGCTTGAGGGAAGGCCTGTCGTCGTGTGAACAGAAAGCAAAGACGAATCAAGCCTCCCCTAGCGGAGGCTTTTTTTTGCATTAATATCAATCGATTACTTGGATAGGGAACAATCATGGCAACGCTCGACGAGATCAGACAAGACATCACCCGGTTGGATCAGGAGCTGCTTGCCCTGCTGGCGAAACGCAAGACCCTCAGCATCGAGGTGGCCCGTGCCAAGCAAGCCAACCCGCGCCCCATTCGTGACCACCAGCGGGAGCAGGAGCTGCTGGTCGCCCTAATCCAAAAAGGGCGCGTGCTGGGACTGGACGCCCAGTACATCACCCGCATCTATCACACCATCATCGAAGACTCTGTGCTCTCCCAGCAGGCCTATCTGCAGAGCCTGCTCAACCCGGAGCAGCAGGAGCCGATGACCAGCGTCGCCTATCTGGGGCCGCGCGGTTCCTACTCCAGCCTGGCCGCCCGCAAATATCTGGCGCGCTACAAGGATCAGGTGATCGAAGTAAACTGCCAGAACTTCCGTGAAGTACTGGATGCGGTGGAGTCGGGTCGCGCCGCCTTTGGCGTGCTGCCCATCGAGAACACCAGCTCGGGCTCCATCAACGAAGTCTATGACGTGATGCAGCATACCAGCCTCTCCATCGTCGGTGAGCTCACCTACCCCATCGAGCACTGCATTCTCACCGCCGTACCGACCGAGCTTGGCCGTATCAAGACCTTCTATGCCCACCCGCAGGTGTTCCAGCAGTGCTCCCACTATCTGAGCAAGCTGGAAGGAGCCCGTCACGAGATCTGCGACTCCTCCTCCAGCGCCATGATGAAGGTGAAAGAACTGGCAAGCCCGGAGGCCGCCGCCATCGGCAGCGCCGCCGGTGGCGAACTGTATGGTCTGGATGTGCTGGCCGAGCAGCTTGCCAACCAGAAAGAGAACTACAGCCGCTTCATCGTGGTGGCGCGCAAGCCCATCGATGTGGCACCGCAGATCCCGGCCAAGACCACCCTCATCATGTCCACCTCCCAGAAGCCGGGTTCGCTGGTCGAGGCGTTGCTGGTACTGCGCAGCCACGAGATCAACATGACCAAACTGGAGTCCCGTCCGGTGCAGGGCAACCCGTGGGAAGAGATGTTCTATCTCGATGTCTCCGCCAACCTGCAAACCCCGGCGATGCAGGCCGCACTGGTGGAGCTGACCAAGATCACCCGCTATATCAAGGTGCTTGGCTGCTACCCGAGCGAGGATGTGAAACCCACCGCAGTGCCGCCGGTGCTGATGGGGAGCTAACCAGCCCACAACGACAAAAGGCGAGCACACTGCTCGCCTTTTGTTTTGATGCCTGTGTTGATGCCTGTTTTCAGGTCAGGCAATCAACTCAGAACTGACCCGCCATCAACTGATTGATGTTGTAGAGGGCGCGGGTATCGAGCTCCATCTCGGTGGCATAGGTATTGCCGCGCGGATAGGAGGCCACCACCCGGGCACCACGCACCACACCGGCGACCGACACATCCAGCGAGTTGGAGGTCTGGGTCAGGTCACGATAGCTGCTCTGGCCGCGCACCTGCTGACCATTGAGCTGCTCGGCCAGCTCGCGATAGGCATCCATCTTGGAAGCGCGAATGGCTTGCAGCATCTTCTCCGACTGGGAGGGACCGGGCTGGATGTCGATCACCGCATAGCCCACCGCCTTGAGCACCGGAAAATCATCGGGTTTGCCACCCTGGGTGTAATCCACCACCCGGTTGCCACTGCAACCGGTGAGCAAGAGTGCCAACAGGCAACCAAACAGGATCTTCATGACTCGCTCCTCACGGGGTCAGGTTGACCAGATGACCGCCCGGCCGGGCCTGACTGTCACGCATCAGATAACCGCGATTGATCGATGCCCGACCAAACGAGTTGTTAGCACCGAACAGATATTTTTGCGGGATCAGGCTCTGGGCCGTGGTCTCAACCATCTTGGTGCGCATGTCGATAACGCGGGCATTGACCAGGATCCCCTTGCTGTTGCGGCTGAAGGTGCCGACCAGAATGCGGGAGATCGGCAAACGGGAAGAGAGCTCCTTATAGTTGCGGCTCAGCACGAAGTCCCCCTGCGGCGTCACCTTGATGCTACCGGTCAGCTTGAAGTCCACCACCACCTCGCCGCGACGATTGAGCTCGTAGATAAAGCTCTCCTCAATCTGCTGCCCCATCCAGTTGGTATCCTGCAGGGTATCGAGATCGACGAAAGAGGCCACTGCGATGGGTTCGGTCAGGGTGGTCAGCGATTTGCGCTCCATCAGCTGATCGGTCATACGCGCCACCAGCCAGTTGAGCTCCATCCCCTGCGCCGCCTGGCGAGGGTCACCCTGATCTCGATTGATAGGGTCGGAGCCGCACCCGGTCAATGCCAGGGCGAGCGCCAACGCCGTGATGAGTTTGTTCATGGATACCTTTCCTGTATCTGCACCTGACTTATTATCGGACGCGCCGGACAAAGCTTGAGCCGGTAATGAGGCATGATTCTTGCTTTTTAATGGACATCGTCAGCGCCAACGTGCGCTGCCACTTGGAACGTGTTGTGATCCATGTCGGCCAGCAGGCGCCATTGCCTCAAAATGGCTCGGCTGCCCGCCAACTCAAGGTATCTGCTATGAAATTACCGCTGCTGTTGACCCTGCTGCTGGCCAGCCTGAGCACCCGCGCCGAACTTATCGAAGCACAGGGCAGCGCCGCCATTCTGGGGGGCGATGAAGTCTATGCCCGCGAGCAGGCAACTCGCGACGCCCTGCGTCAGGCCCTGCTGGCAAGCGGCGCGGCAGTCTCCAGCGTCCAGCGTCTGGAAAATGGCAGCCTGCGATCCGAGCAGATCCAGATCCGCTCCGGCGGCGACATTCGCCAGTATCGGCTCAAGCGGGAAGAGGTGCGCAACGGCCGCATGTATATCACGCTAGTGGCCGACATTCAGGCCGAACGCCAGATCTGCCAGACCCAGCACTTCGCCAAGGATTTGACACTGGTCAGGCTGCGAATGCGCTATCCGGACCAAGCCAGCTACGGCGCCATGGACGACATGCCGGAAAACCTCTCGCGACGACTGTTCGAGACCCTCGCCAATGCGCCGCAAGGGGTCGCGGTGCGCCAGTGGCTGGATGAAAACCTGCGCATCGATCCGCTCCATCTGCAACAGGGGGATCGCAGCGCCCTCGAGGAGATCAAGGCGCTCAGCCTGCGTACCGACAGCCAGTATCTGGTGCTCGGCAGCATCGATGATCTCTCCATAGAGCCGCAGGGCAACCAGCTGACCAGCTGGTATGAGGATCCGGTGCGCAACTTTCGCATGCAGCTCTACCTGTTCGACGGCATCAACGGCAGTCTGATCAACCGCAAGGTCTACGAAGGACGTGCCACCTGGACCTTTGGCAAGCGGGAACAGGTGGGCAGCAGCAGCGGCCAGTTCTGGCAATCGAGCTATGGCCAGGAGGTCAACTACCAGTTGCAGCAGGCGGCTCAAGATCTGGTAGCCCAGCTCACCTGCGCCCCGGTCACCGCGCGGGTGGTAGGCCAGAACGAACGTGGCCCCTACATCAATCTGGGGCGGCGCAACGGCGTCAAGCTTGGCGATCAGTTCCGCATCCAGCACAACGCCGACTTCATCGACCCCTACGGCAAGTCCCGCATGATGCGCAATCCGGCCGACGGCCTGTTCGAAGTGGTGCAGGTATTCGACGATGGCGCCATCATCAGCAGCCAGAACAAATATTCGCCGTTTAACATCCAGAATGGGGATTTGGCAGTATTGGAATAGGTGCCAGAGAGTTACCGGCGCTTACGGCATCTCCCGAGCTTCCCGTTGTTATGGTTCACCAGTGGATTGGTATCGGTCAGTTTCCCAACACCTGACGCAACCTCTCCTGCGCAACGCCCACCAGCAGGTCGGGCTGGAACTTGGAGATAAAGCGATCACAACCCACCTTCTTGACCATGGCTTCGTTGAAGTTGCCGCTCAGGGAGGTATTGAGGGTGATAAAGAGATCGGACATGCGCGGATCACTGCGCACCTCGTGGGTCAGCCGGTAGCCGTCCATCTCAGGCATCTCGGCATCGGTGATCATCAGCAGGATCTCGTTGGTCACCTTCTTGCCAGCATCGCACCACCCCTTGAGCAGGGTCAGCGCCTGCAAGCCATCCTGACACTCGATAACCTCGAGTCCCAGCTGGCCAAGAGTCTCACGCACCTGGGTACGGGCGGTGCTGGAATCATCGACGATCAGCACTTTGCGTCCATGCATCTCGGGCAGGATCTCCCGGTCCAGCACCTCCTCGGAGATGCGGATGTCATAGGTGATGATCTCCGCCAGCACCTTCTCCACATCGATGATCTCGACAATCTGATCGACGCCATCTTCCGGAATGCGGGTGATGGCGGTGAGGTAATTGGCGCGCCCGGCGGAGCGCGGCGGCGGCAGTATATCCTTCCAGGTCATGTTGACGATGTTGGCCACCTGCCCCACCAGAAAGCCCTGAATGGTACGGTTGTACTCGGTGATGATGAGGTTGGATTCACTGTCGATGGGCATGGGACGCATGCCGATGGCGCTGCGCAGGTTGATCACCGGGATCGAGGTACCGCGGATATTGGCCACCCCGCTGATATTGTGATGGGAGCCCGGCATCTTGCTCAGATGGGGCAACTTGACCACTTCCCGTACCTTGAAGACGTTGATGGCGAACATCTGACGGGTGCCGAGACGAAACATCAACAACTCGAGGCGGTTTTCCCCCACCAGTTGAGTTCGTTGATCAACGGAATCCAATATACTCGCCATACGCTGATATCCATCTGATTATTAATCGACTCTATTATAGAGGCTGCCCGCCAGGAAAGGCAGGCGCATTTTCAACCAGAGCGACCAACCAGACAAAAAAAGTGAGGCCGAAGCCTCACTTATCTCATTGATTTTAAAATCAATAGCTACAGACAGACTTCCAGCTGCCATCGGTTGCCTTGGGCTCGCTGCTGGTCCACCAGTTTGCTTGCCACACTACCTTGTTATGGGTAATGCGATCTCCGCCATTGGCATGATCCCCCTGCGGCCAGCTCGGATAGGCCTTGTAGGCCGCCGGATTGACGTTCTGGCTGCTGCAGCTGGTGCCCGGATTCTCGCCACCACCCGAGCCCAGCACGGCCTCCGGCAGGGTAGGGAACTCGGCCTTGAGACCAATGGTCTGGCTGCCGCTGATGATGCGCATACCGCTTGGCACGCCAGCGGCGGGCAGGTAGTAGGTCATGGCGACTTCAATCTCGGCCCCCGGTGCCAGGGTCTGCCATCCCGGCAGGTTCATGGCGACCTTGTGGAAGTCCTTCTCATTGGCAATGCCTTCCGAGTTGTCGTTGCCACCGCTCTCCACCACTTTCAGGCCCATGCCACTCTGATCCGTGATGGTGTCAGAGGTAGAGGTGGGCACCAGAAACTCGATGCGCGCGCCGCCCGGAATGGTCTGGGTCGACTTGTTGACCAGCTTGAGTTTCGGGTTGATCGGATAGTTGGAGTCCCCTTCCTTGAAGCCGGAGAGGCTGACCTGGATGTCGAGCTGGGCGCTCGGCGCGGCCAGATCGTTTTGCTTGGTGTTGTACGGAGTTGCCTTGGCAAACTTCTCATAAGCCAGGGTGGTCAGGGTACTGCCCATGCCGTACTCGTTCTTGGCCGGATCGAAGGCGTAATCACCCGCCATCTCCCAGAACATCACGCCACCCAGACCGCGCTTGATGATGTAGTCGAGCTTGTGGCCAATGGACTCTTCATCTTCGGTTGAGAGGAACACCTTCTTCTCTTCGTTCCACAGCCAGGGCGCGTGGGCCTTGTCATCGTAGTAACGCACATACTTGCCCTGCATCACGTGAGCCGGATTGTTGGGATCCAGACCCCAGGCAGTGCCATAACTTGGCAATGTGGTGATGCCGAGGCTGGCCGCATGCTCCAGGTTCTTGGCATGCCACATGGGCACGGCGCCACCGCCGATCTCTTTGCCGTTCTTGTCGAGATCATGCCAGATGTTGTCGATGCCGACCGCCCCGTTGCCGCACGGAATGGTGCTGCCACCTGTGCCCGGCTGGCACTCGTTCTGGCTCGGCAGGGCTGCCTTGCCACCCAGCCCATGACTGCCACCGCTCACCCCCTGCCAACCGCGGGTGTAATAGGGCACGCCAACGTTGATCTTGCCAGCCGCCAGCGCACCGCGGAAGTAGTGGGCAGACCAGGCCGCGTTGAGGTAACCGATACCGCCAAACTGGGTCTGGGTATAGACGCCCCAGTGGGAGAGCTCGGGGTCGGCATTGTTGTCGAACAGGGCCGCGTTGTGACCGACAAAGTGGTTCCAGGCACCGTGGAAGTCATAGGTCATCAGGTTGACGTAATCGAGGTACTGGGTGACCTGGAAGTTCTCCATCCCGCGCAGCAGATAGGCCGAGGCCGGTGAGGCGATGGTCAGCATATACTTGCGGCCATCTTCGTTACCGGCGTTGTCGAGCCGCGCCCGCAAGGTCTTCATCAACACCTCGTAATTGGCAAACAGCTTGGCCCGGCACTGGTTGGAGAGCGGGAAATCGTTGGGGTTGCCCGCATCTTTCATCGAGGTGGGGTATTCGTAGTCGATATCGACCCCGTCAAAACCGTACTGGCGGATAAAACTCACCGCCGAGTCAGCCAGGGTGTTGATACCGGCAGTATTGACCGAGCAGTCGCCTTTGGTAGTGGCGGTGTAGAAGCCGCGGGTATCGGCCCAGCCGCCGACCGAGATCAGGGTCTTCACGTCCGGATACTGCTTCTTGTACTTCGACAGCAGGTTGAAGTGGCCCTTGTAGGCGAATTCAGGATCCATCTCGGCACCCGGCACGCCATCCCAGGTCATCTTGGTGGCTGCATCGTCCACCTTGATGGTGTGGCTCTGCTCATCCACCGCCGCGAAGGCGTAGTTGATGTGGGTGATCTTGTTCCATGGAATATCGCTCACCAGATAGGCGGGCAAGCCGTTCTTGCCGGTGCGCCAGGAGGTGAAGTAGCCGATGACCCGGCGGGCATGGTCATCCCCCATGCACTCGTAACCATCCGGACGATAGATCTGGCGAATGTCACAAGAGAGGTTGCCACCGGTGGGCGGCAGCGCGGCCTCCTCGACATTGACGGTCACCGCCGCCGACTCGCCGCTCAGATTGGTCTTGTCAGTGGCCACCAGCTTGAGGGCGGCACTCCCTTTGGCATCCGGCGTCCAGTTCACCTGCCAGGGGGCAGTGGTATCTTCGCCCACCTTCTTGCCGTCGACATAGAGCTCGACTTTGGCCACATCGTTGTTGGCATCGGTGACGTTGCCACTCACCGCCACACTGCGACCCAGCGTCACCTTGGCGCCGCTGGCCGGGCTGCTAATGCTCACCTTGGGCGCCTCTGGCGCCACCACGGCGGCGACGTTGAAGCTCGAATCCGCCTCACTCAGCACCTTGCCATCTTTATCCAGCGCGCGAGCTTTGAGGGTATGGGCCCCCACTCCGGCGGCGCTCCAGCTGGCACTCCAGGGCGAGGCGCTCGCCGTGGCGACCAGCTTGCCGTCGACAAGATATTCCACCTTGGCCAAGGCCGTTACCGGGCCACTCAGGGTCACTGCCAGCGCCACGCTGGCTCCTTCGTTGAAGCTGGCGCCAGCAGCTGGCGAGCTGACGGCTACGCCGAGTGCAGGAGGGGGCACCTCGCCACCATAGGGCTTCCAGGCATCTGCCCAGACTACACCTACCCCCGGCTCATAGTGATAGGGGGATGCCCCGCACCAGCCTGAATAGGGAAATTCTTTGCATTCATAGAGGGCACCGACGTTGCTGACGATATCGCCAGCCTTGTAGGCAGTACCGGATTTATAGGCGGGATAAGCGGCCTGAGCCCAGGCGGGCGCAGCCGCAAGGGCGACCAGCATGGCAAGCCTGCTGGGTCTGAAGAGCTGTTGCATATTGTTATCTTCCTTGTTTTGTCTTGGCTTGGTCACCAAGGCAAAGAACAATCGCAACCTGCATGATGGGCGCAGACAACTGGCAATGGACCTGCCACAAAAACCACCCCTCACCCAGGGAAACCCCGCTATCTGGATCCACGATCGAGACCGGAAGCATTGCGCCCCGGCATCACTGCCGGTTTGCCCTTTACCTGGGTTCCGTGAGGAACGAACCCAGTATAGGAAGGCGACAAGATCCCCTCAATCTTTATTCTCAAAGAGAATTATCCCCTGCCACAAAAGCGTCATGATCACAGGGTTAGAATTGATTGAATTATCAAAAAAATCATACTGTTACTGGGATCATAAAAACGCTTTTCCTCATCTTCCCAGATTCGTTTAATGTGCGTTGGCTCACTGGTATGACATGCCAGAAATGTGACAATGCGCGCCCTTAGTCAACGAGCCAAGGCTATGGAATCACTGGCAAAAATAAAAAAGGAACACCTATGAAAGGTACTCGTACCCTGCTGTCGCTGGCCGTGGGGCTGGCACTTGCATCCTCAGGTGCCCATGCGGCATTTGTCTGCCCGTCCGATCCGGCTCAACTCACCCCCATCCCGACCATTCAGGGCACAGGCTCCGCCAGCGCGCTGGCCACCCAGACCGTGACCGACAAGAACGGCAATGTGACCGGTAAAATCAGCACGGGCACCTTCAACGTTCGCGGTATCGTGACAACGCTGGGCCAAAGTCTGACCAAGGGTTTCTATCTGACCGACCCGGTGGGTGATGGCAATCCGGCCACCTCTGATGGCATCTTTGTCTATCTGAACGACAAGGAGTTTGCGACCAACTATGCCGACATCAAACCGGGGGCAGAACTCTGCCTTGAAGCCAAGGTCGAGGAGTATTACGGCGGCACCCAGCTCAAACCCACCTTCGAATCCAGCAAAGCCCGCCTGCAGGTCACAGCGCAAGGACTGGCGGTGCCGACCAGCGTACTGCAGGTCAATGAAGGGGAGACGCTGGCTCAAGCGCTCAATCGCCACGAAGGGATGCGGGTACGTCTCGACAGCAGCAGTGACCTGCACCTGACCCGCAACTATGGCTTCGACTACAAGGTCTATCGCAACAACGTAGAGTTGGCCCACAAAACCCCGCTGATCAAACCGACCCAACTTCATGTTGCCAACAGTGCGGACGCTGTCGCACTGGCCACCCAAAATGGCAGCAACCGTCTGGTGGTTGAGTCTGATTACAAAGCACCGGATGGCGTACTGCCCTGGTTCCCGAGCTGGGATGCCGATCAGGGATATCTGCGCATCGGTGATCAACTGACCGGGCTGGAGGGGGTCATCGTATACAACAAGGATGCCTTCCGTCTGGTAGTACCGAGCGATATCACCCTGACTGCCGGTGCTCTGCTGCGTAGCCCTGAAGAGGATCGTCAAGACGCGCCAGCTCGCCTCGCTGGCAGCGATCTGCGGATCGGCAGCTTCAACGTACTCAACTACTTCACCAGTCACTCCAGCATTGGCGGCGCACTCAATATCCTGTGCAAGGATCAGGCGGATGCCGACAACGCCAAAGGTTGCAACCGGGGTGCCAAGAGCCAGCCCGAGTTCGAGAAGCAGCGCACCAAGATCGTCAATGCCATTACCGCAATGGATGTCGATCTGCTCGGCCTGATGGAGATGGAGAACAACGGCTTCGAGGATAACTCGGCCCTCAACAATCTGGTGACCCGCCTCAACGAACAGCAGAAGGATGCGAGCAAACACTACGCCTATGTGCGTCTGCCGGTCACTACCCTTACCGATGGCAAGTTCTTCGGCGGAGACGCCATCATGGTGGCGATGATCTACCGTCCTGCCCTGCTCACCCCCAGCGGAGATGCCAGCGTCATCAAGCTGCCGGAGCAGCGCTACACCACAGGTGGTGTGGCCAAGACAGCCGGTCAGCGCGATTCTCTGGTTCAGACCTTCACCCTCGCCAAGAGCAAGGAGCCGCTGACGCTGGTGGTCAACCACCTCAAATCCAAGGGGTCAGGCTGCTACGAAAATGGCGATGGCAAGACAGAACCGGCCGACCTGCAGGGCAAGTGCACCGAGTTCCGGGTCTCTGCCGCCAAGGTGCTGGGTGAGGCGGTCAGCAAACTGCCGGGCCAGGTGCTGCTGGTGGGCGACTTCAACTCCTACGCCAAGGAAGATCCGATCCGGGTGCTGACCGACTACAACCCGGCCACCAGCGAGCGGAAGATCGTATCGGCCTCCCACACCTTTATCGGTGAGCAGCCCTATGAACAGCTCGGTCGCGAAGTGACTCGCAGCTACGGCCTGATCGATCTCAACGTCAAATTCAACAAGGAGAAAGCCATCTCCTACAGCTACGACGGGGAGCTGGGCACCCTGGACTACGCCCTCGCCAACCCGGCGCTGGCCAGCAAGGTGGCAGGTGTCGCCGACTGGCACATCAACTCCTTCGAGAGCTCCCTGTTCGAATACGGCAGCCAGTACACCGGCACATTGCTCAAGTCTGACAACCCCTTCAGTGCCTCCGACCATGATCCCATCATCGTCGACCTGAGACTGGAGAGCGATGCCACCAAACCGGACACCTCCTCAGGCGGTGGTGCGCTGGGACTCGGCCTGCTAGCCCTGTTGCCACTGGCCTGGCGACGTCGCCGTTAACCACAGGCGCATTTGAATAGTGCAAGCAAAGCCCGCGACTCTCGCGGGCTTTTTCATTCAGGTCATTGGATTTACAAATGAAAGGCGCGGACGTATGGAGAAAATAAATGATGGAGAAAACAAAAAGGCCACCGCGATGCGGTGGCCTTATTGCTTCTTGTAACAAGAATTTGGTGGAGCTACGCGGGATCGAACCGCGGACCTCTTGCATGCCATGCAAGCGCTCTCCCAGCTGAGCTATA
>NZ_JAAKPX010000016.1:0-131320 GCF_049172135.1 Aeromonas sp. 603079
GGAAGCTGGCTCATCAGGTTGGCGTGTTCCGCCGTGCTGGTAGGGGCGCATTATAGGGAGCCGCGCCGGGATGACAATAGTTTTTTTGAAGAAAATCACGAAAATTTCAAATTATTCAATTAGAAACAGCTTATTCAGTGTATATATACAATGTTATCCACAATCCGGTTATTCCACTCCCATTTTAGCGTCATTTATGTCGCCTTTAGTGACCTTGGGAATGCCATACTGGAGCCGATAACCTCTCCCGAGTGGTCCATGGTAGCGCCAATCAGGAAAGCTGGTTACCATGGAGGTGAATATAGTGTTGCACCTTTTTTGCTTTCATTTACAAAAGGTCTTTTAAGATGAATTTATCCAAGTTTCCCGTATATATGCAGGCCGCAATCCTTGCTCTGGTATTGGCAGTGGTTGGCTACCTGGTTGCCCAGGCCCTGCAGTTCTCTTTGAAAGCGGAAGTGATTTTTGCAGCAGGTCTGGCCATCGGCGGTTTCGTGGTACCGCTGTTCCTGAAGCGAACCCCGGCCAATGTCGCCGAGTCGATCGCCAATCAGGAGACTTGCACCTTATATGTAGGCAACCTGCCCTATCGCGCCAATGAGATTGCAGTGCGCGAGTTGTTTGCCGAACAGGGCCAGGTCATTTCCGTGCGGTTGATGAAAGACAAGGCAACCGGCAAGCGCAGAGGTTTCGGTTTCGTGGAGATGCCCGCCGCCGATGCCGCCAAGGCGATTGCCGCTTTGAATGATAAAGAGTACCAGCAGCGCACCCTCAAGGTGCGTGAAGCAAATGACAAACGTGATAAAGAGGAAAGAGAAGGTAGCGAAACTGACGCCTAACCGCTCGTCAGTACTTCACCTCTTCCAGTGATGACAGCCCCCATGCTTGCAAGGGGGCTGTCAGTTTTTGGGCCTCCCCATCCAGCCGGGTACAGTAGGCCCTGGCAATCACCTCTTCTATATGTACAGGCTGCATGACAGCATGCCCGCCATTGCTCAGCAACCAGGCCACCCGTTTGGCAACGGCACTGCCCGAGTCAATAAGCTGACATTGCGGCATCAGTTGCCCAATCTCTTCATTAAGTAGCGGGAAGTGAGTGCAACCGAGCACCAGCGTATCCGGCTGCTCTTCCCCATCCAGCCAGTCGGCCAATACCTCGCGCAGCAACGCCATATTGACCGGCAGGCCCGCCAGCTTGTGTTCGGCTTCTATGACCAGCTCGGTGGTGCCCTTAAGCAGCACCCGCTTGCCCGGGGCAAACTGGGCGATCAGCTCGTGGGTATAGTCGCGGCTAACGGTGCCTGGCGTAGCCAGCAGACCGATACAACCGTTGCGAGTCTGCGCAGCTGCGGGCTTGATGGCTGGCACCACCCCCACCACGGGAATATCCAGTGCCTCGCGCAGGGCCGGCAGCGCTATGGTGCTGGCCGTGTTGCAGGCAATCACCACCAGATCGATATGATGACGGGCCACCATGGTGGTCACCAAGCGGGTGCAGGCAACAATCAGGGCGGGCTCGCTCAATTCACCATAGGGGAAGTTGGCATTATCGAAGCAGTAGAAATAGTTGTGTGCCGGCAGGACGCGGCGGATCTCGCGGTAGATGGTCAGGCCACCCATACCGGAATCAAACACGAGAATATTGGCCACTTGAGCTCCCCTTTGGTGCAAGGCGGCGATCATACTCCCGCCTGCCGCCAATAGAAAAGGCCCTGCCAATGGCAGGGCCCCTGATTTTTCCACTTGGCCGGCTCCGGCTTAGAGTGAGTAATCCATCGTCACGTAGTATGCGCGCTCATCGGCTGGATACCCCACTGCAGTCTGATACTCCTTATCCAGCAGGTTGTTGATCTTGCCAGATACCTTGAGCGCCGGGGTGACCTTGTAGCCGACAGCCAGATTCCACACGCTGTAGCCACCGAGTTTGGTGGTGTTGGCCACATCGCCATAGCGCTCACCCTGATAGATCCAGCTCAACGAGCCGTCAAACTGCTGCCACTGCGCCTGCGTAATCCACTTGGCCCCTTTGCGGGAGATCAGCTGCAACTGTTTATCGGTCACCTTGTCTTTGGGATCCTTGTACTCGGCAGAGACCCTATGACTCAACCAGCCAGTGTCGAACTCCCCTTCCAGCTCGATCCCTTCAATGCGCGCCTTGCCAACGTTTTGTGGTGTCCACATCCCCTGACTGTTGGGAGCCCACTGGATCATCTGTTCGAAGTCATTGCGATAACCGGTGGCTCGCCACTCGACACCCGCAGTTTGACCATCCAGCATCAGCTCGCTGCTCTTAGACTCTTCCGGCTTCAGGTTGGGATTGCCAGAGCCCGGATAGTAGAGGTCATTAAAGGAGGGGGCGCGGAAACCGGTGCCGTAGCGGGCACTCAGGCGGTAATCCTCGACAAAACGCCAGCCTGCGCCGGTTTGCCAGGTGTTGTGACGACCAAACTGCTCGTTGTCATCACTGCGGCCGCTCAGCTCACCCTGCCATGTCTGGTTGTCGAACTGGACCAGGGCATAGACCCCGGTATTGTCCCGCTCCTTGGCCCCTGCCGGATAGGGGGAGCCAGAAGATCGCGAGCGATCGTCCAGCATGTCGCGCTGCCAGTCAGCACCGCCGCCGAGCGTCCACAGCTCGTTCAGCTTGAGGCTGTTGACCCAGTTCAGGCTGTACTGGCGGGTGTAGGTCCGGTTATTGGCCTGATCGCGGCCACTGTTGTCCTGATAGTCGTACGCATCCTGTTTGGAGAAGGCGCCACGCAACTCACTCAGATAGCGATCATCGTGATAGCGCGACCCCAGCTGATAGCTCTGGTTTTCAGTCCAGGTCTCGTTGCGTTGATGGGTGGCAGGCCCCCAGGCGGAAGCCGCAGAAGAGCGGTCGTACTGGGCGACATTGCGGAACCAGCGGGTCGTACCGAACAGATCCCAGTTGCTGCCGAGCGCCTGCTGGTAGTCCAGCATGGCGTTGTAGCCCTGATGCCCGTGACGGTCACCATCGTTGATGCCGGGCAAGGGGTGTACATTGTAACCCTCTTCATCATCAAAACCGCCAGCCACCTTGAGCTGACCCGCCTCACCTACCTGGCTGGCACTACTGAAAGCGGCCTGACGCTGTTGATGGGAACCGGCACCGATATTGAACTTGTGCTGATTTGTCCCCTTGTCGGGACGGGTAATGATGTTGATCACCCCGCCGATGGCATCAGAACCATAAATGGTGGCGCGTGGGCCACGAATATATTCGATGCGCTCCACCTGATTGAGCGGCAGGTTATTCAGTTCGGTCATCCCGGCGGTCAGGGAGGCACTGCGCACCCCATCCACCAGCACCAGCGTCTGGGAAGAGGTGCCACCACGCACCCGCAGCGAGCTGAGTTGGCCGCGGCCACCATTGCTGACCACTTCCACACCGGGCAGGGTCTTGACCACATCGGTCACGGTCTGGGCTTGCAGGCGATCGATCTCATCCCGGGTCACCACATTGACCGGGGCAAGCACGCTGGAGGCAGGTTGGGCGACGCGGGTAGCGGTCACCACCATGGTGGGATTGACGGGAATGGTCAGCTGCTGGGCAAACGCCGCCGTCGGCAACAGGGCAGCCGCCAGAAATTTCTTCGACATGAGAGATCCTTAAGTTCGCGTAAGTATCTACTTCGTGGCCGGTTTCTCTCGGCCCGAAATACGAACTCTGGCAGGTCTTCGGGCTCGGGGGCTGATAGCCTACGGCGACGGCTTCCCGCCTGATGGCAGTGCCCTGATGTCGCTTCGTTCCCCCTTACCGCTGCGCGCCAGCTCCGGATTTTCACCGGATTCCCTATTAAGCATGATGCGCCAAAGCGGGAGGATTATAGGCAGAGCTAAGCTGGATGTATAGCCATCCAGATTTCTATTTCTTGTCAGCCAGCGCTGCCAGCCGCTGCTGTGCCCCCTCCATCACCGCCTGTACCCCTGGATGGGAGAGATGGCGCCCTGCCGAGACCAGATAATAAGAGAGGGTAACGTCGGTGAGGGTCGCAATCCGCTCCACTCCGTAGAGGCGACCAATCTCGTCAGCCATCGCCAGCGGCGCCGGGAAAATCCCCATCCCCGCCTTGCCGAACGACTTCATCAGGGTGGAGTCATCAAACTGCCCCACCAGATGGGGATGAATACCCTGCTGGCGATACCACTCCAGCAGCCGATCGTGGGTGGCAGACTTCTCTCCGGGGATCAGCAGCGGCAACCCCTCCAGCGAGGCGGGAAAGCCGTCCCGCGCCCGAGCCGCCAGCTCTGGGCTGGCAAACAGCGCCAGCGGGCTGCGCCCCAGCTCGTGGTTGTAGCCGCGCACGCCGCTGTCGGGAGGAAGCGGGCGATCGATCAGCACCATGTCGAGCTTGTGACGGGCCAGCTCGCTGAACAGCTGCTCGGCCCGCTCCTCGTGGCACACCAACCGCAGCGGGGTCGCCAGCGCCATGGCGGGAGCCAGCAGCTCGAACGCCAGGGTGCGGGGTACCGAATCGGCGATCCCCACCTGCATGGTCAGCTCCTGACTGGCGTGGCGCAGGGTGTGCTCCAGCTCGGCGCCGAGCGAGAAAATCGCCCCCGCCTGCTCCTGCGCCTGCCGACCCGCAGCGGTCAGCACCAGACGCCGCCCCACCCGGTTGAACAGCGCCACCCCGAGGGACTGCTCCAGCTCGGCCACCTGACCGCTGATGGTCTGCGGCGTGAGATGCAGCTGTTCGGCGGCCTGCGTCACGCTGCCGCTGCGCGCCACATGCCAGAAGTAGTAGAGCTGTTTGTAGTTGAGCATGCCGTTCCCTATCAGTTTTTTCCGAACAACCATCAGCGAGAATCTGATTTTATCGAAACATTGCGGGCTCTAGCATGCAACCATTATCTGAACTGCCCTGCGAACCATCATGCTGGACGTTGTTGTACTCTTCTTTCTGTTTGGTCTGCTGGCCGGTCTGGTGCGCTCCGAGCTCAAGCTGCCGCCCGCCCTCTACGACACTCTCTCCCTCTTTTTGCTACTGGCCATCGGCCTCAAGGGCGGCGTCGGTCTGGCCCAGCAATCCCTGCAACCCCTGCTGCCGCAACTTGCGCTGGTGATCCTGCTCGGCGTGGTGCAGACCCTGCTCGGCTTTGCCGTGCTGCGCCTCAAGATGAACCGGGTGGATGCCGCCGCTACCGCCGCCCACTATGGTTCGGTCAGCGTCGCCACCTTTGCGGTCGGGGTGAACTGGCTCACCGAGCGGGGCATCAGCTTTGAATCCCAGCTCTCCATCTACTTGGCTGTAATGGAGATCCCGGCCATTCTGGTGGGCATAGTGCTCGCCCGCGGCATCAGTCGCGAGACCCGCTGGCGCATGCTGGCCCACGAGACCTTCCTCGGCAAAGGGGTAACCCTGCTGCTCGGCGGCATGGCCATCGGCTATCTGGCCGGGCCGGACGGGATTGCCCCGCTCAAACCGCTGTTTGTCGACCTGTTCAAAGGGGCGCTGGCGCTGTTCCTGCTGGAGATGGGCCTTATTGTCGCCCGTCAGTGTCAGGACTTACGCAAGCATGGCTTCTTCCTGCTCGGCTTCGCCCTCTTGATGCCGCTCGCCTCGGCGGGACTGGGATTGGCAGCTGGCCAGCTGATGGGCCTCTCCCTCGGCGGACTAACCCTGCTGGCGACCCTGGCGGCCAGCGCCTCCTATATTGCCGTGCCGGCTACCATGCGCATCGCCGTGCCTCAGGCCAACCCGGGGCTGTCCCTCAGCGCCGTGCTGGGGGTCACCTTCCCGTTCAACATCATGCTGGGGATCCCGCTCTACCACAGCTGGGCCCGCCACTTCACGGAGTAGCCACATGCAGACCGAGACCCGCACCCTGCTGACCGTCATTACGGAAGCCAATCTGGAGCCGACCCTGCTGCGCACCCTCACCCGCGAGGGGCTGCGCGGCTACACCATCACTGATGCCCGCGGTCGTGGCGATCATGGCGAGCGCAACGCCAGCTGGAGCGAGAGCGGCAACATCCGGCTGGAGGCCATCTGCAGCCGGGAGCAGGCGGAGCGGCTGCTGGCCCATCTGCAGAGTCGTTACTACCCCGATTACGCCATGATCGCCTTTCTGCAACCGGTCGAAATCGTGCGACCCGAAAAATTCTGAGCCGGCTTGCCGGCTCTTTTTGTTTACCAAAAGCAAACGTTTAACAGCAAGGAACCAATACACATGAACACCCCTCCCCTGATCGGCTTGGTAATGGGCTCCGACTCCGACTGGCCCGTGCTGCAGGCCGCCGCCCGCATCCTCAAGGAGCACGGCGTGCCCTACGAGGCACAGGTGGTATCGGCCCATCGCACCCCGGATCTGCTGTTCGAGTATGCCGCCACTGCCCGCGAGCGCGGTCTGCGCGCCATCATCGCCGGGGCCGGTGGCGCCGCCCACCTGCCGGGTATGGTCGCCGCCAAGACCACATTGCCGGTGCTGGGGGTGCCCATCCCCTCCCGTCATCTCAAGGGGATGGACTCCCTGCTCTCCATCGTGCAGATGCCTAAAGGCGTGCCGGTCGCCACCTTCGCCATCGGCGAGGCGGGGGCTGCCAACGCCGCCCTGTTTGCGGTCTCCCTGCTCTCGGTCGCCCGGGATGACGACGCCCCCCGCTACCGGCAGCAGCTCGACGACTTCCGCACCCGCGAGCGCGACCGGGTGCTTGCCCTCACGCTGGAGGAGCCGACATGATCCTGCCTCCCGCCACCCTCGGCATGCTGGGGGGCGGCCAGCTCGGCCGCTACTTCGTGATGGCCGCCCACCGCCTCGGCTACAAGGTGGTGGTGCTGGATCCCGATCCCGCCAGCATCGCCGGTGCCGCCGCCGATCATCATATTGTCGCCCCCTATGACGACACTGGGGCACTGGTCGAGTTGGCCAGCCGCTGCGAAGCCATTACCTGCGAGTTCGAGAACGTGCCCGCCGCCACCCTCGCGCTGCTCGAAAAACAAAAACCGGTACGCCCGGGCGCCAGCGCGGTGCGAATCTGTCAGGATCGCCGCGAGGAGAAAGCCTTTCTGCGCGGAGCTGACATCCCGGTCGCCCCCTATCTGGCGCTACTTCCGGAAGAGCCTATCCCCGCACAGGCCAGCGAACTCTTGCCCGCCATTCTCAAGACGGCCCGCGAAGGGTACGACGGCAAGGGACAGTGGCAGGTGAGTAATCTGGATGAGCTGGCGACGGCGCTGGCTGCTAGTGGCGTGCCCTGCGTGCTGGAACAACGGCTGGCGCTGGAGGGGGAGTTTGCCCTGACCCTGGCCCGCAGCCCGAGCGGCGCCATCAGCGCCCTGCCGCTGGTGCAGAACTGGCACAGCGGTGGCATTCTGGACCAGACCCGCTCCCCGGCCAATGTGCCAACGCTGGAGCGCGAGGCCAAAGGGATCGCTGAGCGACTGATTGCCGCCCTCGATTACGTCGGGGTACTGACGGTGGAGTTCTTTCTGGTGGAGGGGCGCCTGCTGGTCAACGAGCTGGCGCCCCGCCCCCACAACTCGGGTCATCCCAGCCTCGACAACGCTGCATGCAGCCAGTTCGAGTTGCAGGTGCGGGCCCTGTGCGATCTGCCGCTGCCGGAGCAAATCGCCGTGCGCCCCGCCCTGTTAATCAACCTGCTGGGGGATCTCTGGCAGAAGGGCACGCCAGACTGGGCCGCCCTGCTGGCGCTGCCCGGCCTGCATCTGCACCTCTACGGCAAGGGCGAACCCCGCCCCGGCCGCAAGATGGGCCATATCACGGTAACCGGTGATGAGTGGCCAACGGTGGAGGAGCGCTGCCGTCAGGCCCGCCAGCTGCTGGGGCTGGCGCCGTGCTGATCGACCATCGGAAATGCAAAGACCCGGGCATGGCCCGGGTCTCTGTTTTTGCTTGCTCTGGCAGGGAGCCTTATCAGGCCCGCTCCACCGCTACCGGTGCCGGCAGGCGAATGGTGAGGGAGAGCACCAGCGCTACCAGCAGCAACACCAGAATCAGGTTGAAGGTCGCCATGAAGCCGCCAAACAGGGAGGCCACGATGGAGCCGATGATGCTGCCCAGACCAAAGCCCAGATAGATGACGCCGTAGTTCTTGGTCAGGTTGTTGAGACCGAAGAAGTCGCTCACCAGCGAGGGGTAGACGGTGATGGTGCCGCCGAAACTGAAGGCCACACAGGCCACCGCCACGAAGAACAGGTTGGCATTGAGCGGCACGAACAGCAGCAGCGCCATGCCCGCCAGGGTAATCAGCTGGGCGATGGTGATGACCCGGATGCGGGACATCTTGTCGGAGAGGATACCCAGCACCAGACGGCCACCCAGGTTTGCCATAGCGATGATGGCGACGGCATTGGCAGCCACCACTGCTGGCAGACCCACCATCTTCTCGCCGATATCCTTGGCCACGCCGATGACGTAGAGGCCACTCATGCAGGCGGTGAGGAACATCAGCGCCAGCATCCAGTACTGCGGCTTGCGCATCGCCTCGGCCAGAGTGAAGTCACGGCTCTCGCTCTGCTGCACGGAGGCGGCCTGCTTGGGCGCATCCTTCATCAGCATGCCGCCCACCAGCACCATGGACATGGCGATCAGCCCCCACAGCTGGAAGGTGGTCTCAAGGCCGGAGCTGGAGAGCAGCAGCAGGTTGATATATTTGAAACCGAGACTGCCGAGGCCATAGGCACCGATGGAGCAGGCGGAGATCAGCCCCTTGCGCTCCGGGAACCACTTCACGCAGTTGGAGAGGGTCATCAGGTAGCCGGTACCGTCGGCAAAACCGACCAGAATGCCCGCGCAGAGGTAGAGCATCGCCAGATTGCTGGCATGGGCAGTGAGGAAGAAGCCGATGCCGAGCAGCACACCAGCGCCCAGGGTCACGTTGCGCACACCGAATCGCTCCTGCAGCTTGCCCGCCATGGAGGAGGCGACTGCCAGCGACAGGCTGAGCAGGCCGAAGGCGAAAGCCACCTGACTCACCGGCTCGTCCAGCTTGTCGGAGAGCTGGGCGTTGAACAGGCTCCAGGTGTAGACAGAACCCAGTGCGAACTGGGTGATGATGGTACCGATCAGTGTCAGGTACCGGGTGCGGTTCATCTCTTTGGTCATGATGCGTCTCGGTCGATGGCCTTAAGGAAATTGAGGCCACTATAGGCAAGACGCAGTTCGCGCCGATCGATTAAGGCATGAAATGCAGATCGGCGGGAATGAATGACAATCAGAGCCGCATCAGCTGACGGAACGCCTTGATGTTGCTGCGACTGACCGGTACCTCGAACGGCAGATCATGGAGCCGGATGAGATAGGTGCTGTTAAACCAGGGGACTATTTCGCGGATCTTGTTGATGTTGACGCAGTAGGAGCGGTGGCAACGGAAGAACCCCTCGGCAGGCAGGCGGCTGACAAACTCGCTGATGGTCATGGTCATCACGTAGCGGTCATCACGGGTGTAGACATAGGTGAGCTTCTCGTCGGCCTCGGCGTAGTAGATCTGCTCGCAGGGGGTGACGATGATGCGCTCCCCCTTCACCAGATTGACGGTGCGATTGTGCGGGCTGTTCCCCTCGCCGCTCGCCTCCCCCGTGGTGGCTGGCTGCGACTTGCCCGCATGCTCTAGCTTTTGCAGCAGATTGATGAGGCGCGGCTCGTTGTAGGGCTTGAGGATATAGTCGAACGCCTCCAGCTCGAACGCTTCCACCGCAAACTCCTTGTAGGCGGTGACAAAGACGATGTGGGGCGGATGGCTCGACTTGTGCAGGTTCTTGGCCAGCAGCAGGCCATCGATGGAGGGGATCTGGATATCCAGAAACACCACATCCACCTCGTGATCCTGCAGGTATTTGAACGCCTCCAGCCCATCCTCGAAGCTCGCCACTATCTCGATGGTGCTGTGCTGATTCACCAGATAGATCAACTCCTCGCGGGCCAGATACTCATCTTCGACAATAATGGCTTTCAGCATGACAACACCTCTCGCGGCACACACTTATCCTCAACCATGATGGCACTCAGCATGGCATCGACTCCTGATCCGGCAGATAGAAACTCACCTCGGTACCCGGTTCCAGCCGCTTGAGATGCAGGCCGTCGCCATAGAGCAGCTTGACCCGCTGATGCACGTTCATCAGGCCGATGCTGCGGCTCTCCACCCGCCCGGCGGCCACCCCGTCGATCACCGCCTGACTGATGCCATAACCGGTATCCCGCACCGCAACCCGGATGCCCCCCGCCAGCTGTTTCACCTCGATGGTGACCCGACCCGGCGCGCTGCGGGGCTGGATGCCGTGCAGGATGGCGTTTTCCACCAGCGGCTGCAACAGCAGGCTCGGCACCTGAATGTGCACATCGTCCACCTCGAACACCACCTCCAGCTTGTCGCCGAAGCGGGCCTGCTCGATGGCCACGTAGTCACGCACCTGTTGCAGCTCCTCCTGAATGTCGATCAGTTCATCCCCCTTGTTGAGGTTGTAGCGCAGATAATCCGCCAGATTGGCGATCAGCTGGCGCGCCTGCTGGGGCCGGATGCGGATCAGCGACGAGATGGCGTTGAGGGCATTGAACAGGAAGTGCGGGTTGATCTTGCTCTGCAGCGCGGTGAACTCCGCCTTGCGGGTCATCTCCTTGAGCTGCTCGATGCGCGACACCTCCATCTGGGTGGAGATGAGCTGGGAGAGGCCCACCGCCATCTCCCGCAGGGAGCTGGTGATGCTGTGGGTGCGGCGGTAGTAGATCTTGAGGGTGCCGCTCACCGAGCCGTTCTCCCGCAGCGGAATAATGATGACCGAGTGGAAATCGGAGAGGTGATACTGGCGCAGATCGTTGTTGATGATGATCTGGTCGAGCAGCACCGCCTGCTGGGTCATGCCGCTGATGGCGTGGTGCTCATCCAGCTCGTAATAGTCCTTGCCCACCCCGACATAGGCCAGCACGTCATGGGTATCTGTGATGGCCACCGCATCGGCGCTGATGTCGCGCCGGATCACATCGCACACCTGACTGAGGGAGTGGCGATCGATGTTCTGGAAGAAGGGCAGCGTCTTGTTGGCGATATCGAGCGCCAGCTTGGCCTGCTTGGCGGCAATCAGCTCCTTCTCGTCATCCAGATCCTGCACCAGCTTGATGATGAGGCCGATGCAGAGCGCCCCGGCGATCATCGGATAGGCGATATGGTTGACGATCTCCACCCCGACTTCATGGGGCTCGGTCAGCAGCCAGATCAGCAGCATGGTCAGCCCTTCGCATAGCATCCCCGCCAGAATGCCGTAGAGCCAGAGCCGCGACTTGCGACAGCGCAGGTGCAGCCAGGTGGCGAGCAGACCGGCAATGATGCTGGCGATAAGACAAGGGATGGAGGTGTGGCCATCCATGTCGATGAGATAGCGATGCAGGCCGGAGATGACCCCGGCCGGAATGCCGACCCAGGGGCCGAACAGGATGCCGCCCGAGATGATGGCGATGATCCGCACGTTGATCAGCGCCCCCTCCACCGGAATGCCGGTGTAGGTACTGAACACCGCAAACAGGCCGAAGATGGAGGCCACCAGCACCAGCTCCGCCGGGGTGTGATCCCGCTTCTGGAACAGCCGCTGGAACGGCCGGGTGCGGGTCAGGAAGAAGAGGGTCATCAGCATCAGCGCCGCCCGTTCGAACACCGCCAGCAGCATCATCTGATTTTCAAGCACAACTGTATTCCTGCATCAACCAAGAGTACTCCGGATCATATCCTATTTGCTGGCAATGTACTGATTTCGAAACAGGATGAAAGTGGCCTAACCGTACGAATAAAACGAAACCATGTCTATGGATAACGAGTCAGCACAAGTTACTGGCTACTAACTTGCCAGCTAAAAAAACAGCTCACGGTTAATGTAATGGCATCCGTCATCCAAGCTCCACGCACAACAAAATCCTCTATCAACCATACTTTTAGAGATAATTACCTGTACAGTGCAAAACTGAATATATTCAAAAGCCATCTCTGAATCCCAGCCTCAAAAATATCCTTTCAAAAATCATTGATGATTTATTTAACATAGGAAATAGTCTACTCAAGTAGACAATCTTAATTTCTCTACTCATCATTGAAGACTTGCCACTTTATTTTGCTATCTGTGAGATTGGTACCCTTGATACCAAGCTAACTTTTTGGAGCAAAAACATCATTTACCGCCTATAAAATGATAGGCGTGATGCACGCACCAGTAAAAATAAAACCCACTGAATTTTTAATCACCCTGATTGCTATACGCTTACTAAACACCACCAATTTAAATGAGTGACCGACTTCAGAAAGCAATTTAATATAAAAGATCTAAAAACAACATAAAATATATCAGTGCAAATAAGTTGTTATTTTCCTCGCTTTATCAAAAAAAATCACAAGTTCAAACCAACATGCCAGTCACCATCATGAATCTCCAGGTACTTTGCATGCCAACCCTAAAGGGGTGGAAAGAATACAACAAAATATATTAAATTACATAAAATACCATGACTTCCAACCCTCCTTTTCAACATCACAGGCAAAAGACAACACCCTGTTTTTATTGGTATTTTTTTGTATTTTTAAATATTTTGAAAACCATCAACCCCGGTGATTAAATAACCACCAAAATCAGTCATCAACATGTCTCTGATGACGTGACACAACAATAAATCTTCTAATAAAAATTTATTTTTTTCTCAAAACCTGTTTCATTTCTGACAACCTTAGTCTTGTCAATAATGAAACTCTCAATTCAGATTAAAAAGGTAAAATATGAAAAAGGCAATTGTAGCTTCTGTATTGCTAGCTGTATTCTCTGGCGCCAGTTATGCTGAAAATAGTGCAACTCCAGCAGCAACTGATCAAGGCCATGGCGTGATCAAATTTATTGGTGCGATTGTAGATGCCCCCTGCTCTATCTCCCCGGAAAGCGTAGATCAAACAATTAATATGGGACAAATCTCCAACAGTGTACTCGAGCATCAAGGTGAGGGTCCTCTGCGTCCGTTCGATATTCATCTTGAAGGCTGCTCTCTTGATACCGCCAAAACTGCCGCGATTACCTTCAACGGCATTCCTGATGATACTGAGAAAAAACATTTAGCCATTAATGGTTTCGCAAAAGGTGCGGCTATCGCCATGATTAGCCAACTGGATGGTTCTGAAGTTGTTTTGGGCACCCCGACCAAAGCTGCCACTCTGGTTGAGGGTGACAATCACCTGAAATTTGGTGCCAAGTTGGTAAGCAATATCAAAGCGGGTGACGGCGAAAAAGCAATCCCGGGTGAATTTAGTGCAACCACTGATTTTATCATGACCTACCAGTAAATATTTAAATTTAATCAAACATCTATCCAGTAATTACGTGCAGGGAGGCGCGTTTCCTTTTGTTTACCTTATAAATTGAAATCTATGGAAAAATCTTTATTATCGTTGGCCATTTTTTTCATTTTTATGAGTGTGGCAAAAAGTTCTCACGCAGGTGATATTGAGTTCAATACTGACCTGTTGGATGTTAAAGATAAAGAAAGCATTGAATCAGGTGCTTTTAAACAGGCGGGTTATATTGTACCCGGTGAATACACCATGCAAATGGTGGTAAACGATGCCTTTATTGGCGAGCGTAACGTCAAGTTTCAAGCAACCTCCAGCAACAGCTCACAGCTGTGTTTGACCGTTGCGCTGGCCAATGAATTGGGCCTTAAAAATCACGATCTGGAACGTCTGCTGACTAGTGGGAAGAGTGGCTCTTGCCTTAATCCTGACGTACTCGAAGGAATAGTGATCAAGGGCGATATCAGCAAAGACACGCTTCTCATTTCTGTCCCTCAAGCATATCGGGATTATGTGAGTGACTCCTGGGATCCCCCGTCACGTTGGGATGAAGGGGTCAATGGTGCCCTGCTCGATTATGGCATCAATCTGCAAGAGAACCATTCGACCCATGGTAATGGTGACACAACCAATGTCAGTGCCTATGGTGTGGCAGGTGTCAATATGGGGGCCTGGCGGCTGCGGGCTGACTGGCAGGGTCGTTATGAGCGTAACAAAGAGCAAGCAGGCTCCCAAAGTGAGCTGGATGTCAGTCGTGTGTATGCCTATCGCGCCTTACCCGAACTCAGCGCCAAGTTGACGATAGGCGAACTCGATCTGGGTAACTCCATGTTCGATAGCTTTCTGTATACAGGCGCCTCTGTAGTTAACGATGACAACATGTTGCCCCCCGACTTGCGTGGCTACGCCCCGGAAGTGGTAGGTATTGCCAAGACCAACGCCAAGGTGGTGATTAGTCAGCAAGGGCGCGTTATTTATGAAACGCAGGTGGCTTCCGGGCCATTTCGTATTCAGGATTTGAGCAGCGCAGTCAGTGGCACCCTGGATGTCAGAGTAGAGGAGCAGGATGGATCGGTGCAGACTTTTCAGGTCAACACCTCTCGCATCCCCTATCTCTCCCGACCAGGCTCGATACGCTACAAGTTCAATAGTGGCAAGATCAGCAGTCAACCCCATCGCTTGGATGGACCGGCCTTTGCCAGCAGTGAATTCTCTTGGGGCGTGAGCAATGGATGGTCACTGTTGGGAGGGGCTCTGCTCAGTGAGGGTTACGATGCACTCTCTGTCGGGGTTGGACGTGATTTGCTGCAATTAGGTGCTATCTCTTTCGATATCACTGAATCTCGTGCCCAGTTGGCAGAGGGCTCAAAAACTGGCAGCTCTTATCGAATCAACTATTCAAAGAACTTCGAAGAGTATGACAGCCAAGTGGCGTTTGCCGGTTACCGCTTCTCGGAGCGGGATTTTATGAACATGAATGACTTTATGGCCGCCCGCAAGATTGGCCAACCATACAGGGGCGGCTCCAGAGAACTTTATAACGTGAGGCTAAGCAAGCAATTCAAAGCAGCTCAGCTGGGAGCATATATCGATTACACCCATCAGTCTTACTGGTCCCAGACAGATAGTGAGCGTATCAGCCTCTCTCTGTCTCACTATTTTGATGTAATGGAGTGGCGTGGCCTGGCGACCTCGCTCACCACCTATCACAACGAGCAGGGCCGTCAGACTGATAATGGCATGTACTTCACACTGTCGATTCCCTTTGGGCTGAACAAACATGTGAGTTACAGCGCCTCAACCATGGGGGGCAAAACCACCAACAATATCAGCCTCTTCAACCGGGTGGATGACCGTAACAGTTACTCAGTCACGGCCTCAACCTCGCCAGCAGGTGAAAGCGCCAGCGGTTTCTATACCCACACTGGCGACAAAACCACCCTGATGGCCAACGTTAGTCACCAGGCAGGTAGTTCAACAGCCGCAGGGCTCTCCATCAATGGCGGAATTACTGCGACCAAAGAGGGGATTGCCATGCACCGGGTAGGCATGATGGGGGGCAGTCGTATCATGGTAGATACTGACGGGGCCAGCGGTGTGCCTGTACACACCGGCGGGCCAGTAACCTTCACGAATCAAAATGGCAAGGCGGTTGTAGCCGATATATCCAGCTACTATCGTCAACGAACCAGCATCGACATCGATCAATTGGGTGATGATGTTGAGCCTATTGGGACACCTATTTCCATGGGGACCCTGACCGAAGGAGCTATCGGTTATCGTCATTTCGATATGTTGTCGGGCGGCAAGCGCATGCTTGAACTGGTCAAAACAGATGGCAGCCCAGTTCCATTCGCCGCTGAAGTCGTCAATGACAAGGGGCAACAATTGGGGATGGTCGGTGATGATGGCATGGCCTATCTCGCAGGCCTGCATGAAGGAAGTCCTGTGGAGGCTCGCTGGGGCAGCGAGCAGCATTGCCGCTTTTATTTGCCATCACCGCTACCAGAAGTCTACACGACGGCGAGACTGACTTGTCAGTAATCGATTTTGTATAACCAGATTGAGATAAACCGATATGACCAAGAAACTGTTGTTCACTCTGCCTCTATTGCTAACCATGATGGCTAGCCAGGTTCAGGCTGCCGTCTCATTGGATCGTACCCGGGTGATCTACCCGGCGGGAGCCAATTCAATGAGCCTGACGATCCACAATAACAACAAAACACTGCCTTACCTGGCCCAGGCCTGGCTGGAAGATGCCAATGGCAACAAGATAAATAGTCCGTTCACCCTGTTGCCACCGGTTCAGCGGCTGGAGCCGGGTATGGAGAGCCTGGTCAAGGTGCAAGCATTACCCGCTGTCGCTCTGCTGCCCCAGGATAAAGAGAGCTTGTTCTACTTCAACTTGCGGGAGATTCCCCCTCGCAGCGACAAGCCAAACACCCTGCAGCTTGCACTGCAAACCCGGATCAAGTTCTTCTACCGCCCCGCAACTCTGCTGGTTGAGCCGGGCAGCAACCAAGCGCCGTGGCAAGAAAAAGTTACCCTGCAAGCGGTAGGAGGAAAATACCAGTTGACCAATCCGACCCCTTACTACATCTCCATTGTGGATGGGGCCCGCACACTCAATGCGGGTAGTACTACGGGATTTGAGCCAGTCATGATTGCCCCCAATAGCAGTGCCATGGTCAATCTTGGTGTGGCCCAGCTTGGCCAGCAACCCACTTTTACCTATGTGGATGACTACGGCGGCCGTCGAACCCTGAGCTACCGCTGCACCGGGATCTGCCATTTGTTGCCCGCTCAAGATGCAAAATAGAGAGATAAATATGTCGCCAGGCTCTTCTCCGCGCGCGGCCCACTCAGGTGTTCGTTACCTGTGGTTCATATTGATCACATTGCAGGGCATGCTTCTCCCGTCTCAAGCTCAGGCGGGGAGTGATAACTTGATGATTAATGTTGTCGCAGAGGTAGTCAATCAAGCCTGTTCGCTGCGCCCCGGTGATGAAACCATCACCGTCAACTTTGGCAATATCGTGAACAAAGAGTTATTGAGGGACAAACGCACACCAAGTAGAGAGTTTCAGCTTCATCTTGAAGAGTGTGACCCCGATATCTCCAAGGGTGTGAAGGTGACATTCAGTGGTCAAGGAGCGCCAGACAATCCGGACTTGCTGGCGCTGATGGGGGACAGTACCGCCAAAGGGATTGCCATCGGACTGGAGCATCAGGGAAAGGCATTACCCCTCAACAAAGCAAGCCGTGCATTGATGTTAACTGCTGGTGACAACGTACTGACCTTTGCGACCTATGTGCAATTGCTACCATCGGGACAAACGGGCTTGGTATCAGGTACGTTTAGTACAAGTGCCAACTTCAAGCTAGAGTATGAGTAAAGATACTGAGTTAAAATTAGAATCCACAGTGTTCCTTCTCGAGATTTTCGACGACCCCCCGTGGCTTACTAAATTTCTACATGTGGTGGTGGATAAGTCTTAAACTTAAGTTAAGCATCATGCTCCATGCTCTCTTAATAGCAATTTTTAGCACCTTATTAATATTTATGTGATACTGAGGTTATATGGTCTTTTTTTTCGAAATAATACGAGGTGTATTTAGCACCAGTGATTTTAAAAAACACCTTGGTTACTTTTGGTGCTTCATAACAAATGTTATGTTTGTTTTTTTACTTGGCATAACAAATACCTATGCATCTAGCCTTTCCATTTCTTTAACCGAAGCTCCAGGACTTACAACGAAAGGCGATCCATATATGAAAGCGGTAATTATTGGGGGAGATAATAATGATCTCACGCCTAATTTATGTGCTGGTAAGAAATGGGGTGATTGTTCCATATTAGCTTGGTTAGTTGAAAGGTCATGGCCAAACAAACAACTTGATGGGTATAAATCATATGATGCCGGTGGCATTAACTCAGAGTCATGGCGAAGCTGTGTAAATTCCAATGAAAATAAAACGTTAGGAAAGGTTATTTCTTGCTGGCGAAATAATGGCGTACTTCAGAGACCCTTATATGATACTATCGGTAGTCGTAGACTTAAATCAGGCCCTGATTTATGTCTTTTTTATGGAAGAGATATAGTACAATCAGCCTCATATCCTGGACCAATATCAAATTGCGTATCAGGTTATAAACCAGCTGAGAGTTGTAAATTTGGCCCTAACATTTCCATAAATGCAAAAGGTACAGCAAGCGAATTTAAAAATATGTCTGCAAGTGCAGAAAGTTACTTAGAGTGTACGAATACAACCTCAGGCACAATTAAATTAACCGATGAAAAAGGTCAATTGGTTTTAGATGGTGGAGGTTATTGTAATCTTGATTTAGGTTCTGGTCCAAATAAACCTCATAAGTTAACAGTGCAATATGGAATGCGGAAAAAAGTGATCGCTAAATGCCTATTTTCAGGCGTGAATACTCTAGGTTTACATCGAGGTGCGGGAATAATTGTATTTACGGTAGATTAAATGCCCAGAAAATTTGGAAGTGCTGCTTCGGCTCGTTACATATAAAGTAAAGATTAAGTTATAATTTGATATCACTTTGACGCTGATATCAGATTGTAACTTGACACATACGCTTTATATATTAGCTTTTACTTATAACTCCATATCAAAACAAGCATTATTATTCTGACTTTATTAACATCTCATTACCGATAATTCTATTTATAAAACAATGTGTCAGTCATTTCTCTATCTGGCGACAAGTAATCATCCATATTAATGAGACACTCAACTTTCTTAAAGTACTAACTATTTTTACCATTGAATACTTTTGTATAAAATAAAACCCCACCAAAAAGACTTGTTACATGAACAATCTCATTTTTTATCTTAATTGTGCGCAAATAAGCATCATCCTGTGTAAATTGATCAAAAATGGTATAAATTTGAGGATCGGCTTGCAAAATATCTTGCTGTATCGATTTGACCTTCAATGACTTATTCTCAAGATGTCTCAAACCATTCTCATAAAAATGCACGCGAGAAATCTTTTTTATTTCAAACACCATGTTTTGCTTTGCATCGTTAAACATCAAATCTTGAGCCCATGCGGCTTGTTCAACATTATCATTATCAATGCCGGTAGTTTTGATCAACATATAACCGATATAGTCTGCTTTAATCTGGCATGGGCGATAGAATCTCAAACGCACAAATCCCATCCCAGGAATATCGTGTACATTGATCGGTGAAACAGCTTCAAGATTAATATTCTGAGCAATGCATTCCAGCTGTTTCTTTATGTCCAGCCGCTCATCCATTAAAAATGTTTTTTGCCAAACTATATTATCCTTTATATTAAAGTCCAAATATGAGAATGCATCTTTTGATGCAAGAGCATAAAAGTTTCGGTCTTTTTTTATCAACTTTTCAATATATTTATACTCGTCAGGGGAACGAATATCCTCTGTATACATAACAATACGATTAACACTTGGTGTTGCTAATTCCTTTATCTTTTCAAGCTTTCTAAATTCTAATGAAACCTCATCTTTTTCTGTCAAAATATAATATGATGTAATAGCTGAAATGACAGTAACAATAAAAACAAAGAACATTAATATATATTTATCAAGTCTACCGCGATCAAAGAGTCTTTGTTCCTCGTTTGCATCAACATCATCGGATTCCTCAGTCTTTGTGATCACCTCCGTACGGTGTGACAATTCATCACCATGACCAAGTTCAACCTCCAACTTGAAAATGTAACCCACACGAGGAATTGTTTCTATAGAATTGAAAATCCCGATAGACTCAAACTTCCTACGTAGTAGAAGAATTGTTTTGTTGAGACTAATATCCCTGCTTTCTGTTTCACCCCAAATATCATCAAGTATTTTTTTTCTTTCAACAACTCGCAGACTATTATCACAAAGCACTTCCAGCAATACGGTTTCTTTTTGACTGAGCTTTATTTCTTTCTCGTCAAGAATAATTCTGTATGTCTCAGGTTCAAATATGAACGTGTCGTTATACTTATATTGCTTTGTCATGATTTTATTTAATCTCAACGTTCTGTTGAACTACATTGTATATGATTTTATATACCTTAGAGGAATTTTCTAGGGAATGCGGTAACACGTAATCATGAACAGATAACTGTAGGCACAGCCCCAAGCCGACATACTCGGCCCCCAGTATGTCGGCAATGAAAAACCACACTTATACATAATGTTCTCTTGGGCTCTCCAACAGGGGATATACCCGAATTAGCAGTACTGCCCGGCCACCCAACCGGAAGACCAGGCCCACTGGAAGTTGTAGCCACCGAGCCAGCCGGTCACATCCACCACTTCACCGATGAAGTAGAGGCCCGGTACCTTGCGCGCTTCCATGGTCTTGGAGGAGAGCTCGTTGGTATCGACGCCGCCCAAAGTCACTTCAGCGGTGCGATACCCCTCGGTGCCGTTGGGCAGGATCTGCCAGTCACCCAGCAGGTTGGTGATCGCCTCAAGTTCCCGCTCGTTGTACTGACGCATCGGCTTGCTGACCAGCTGCCCCAGCTCCACCAGCTTGTCGACGAAACGCTTGGGCAGCTCGCGCCCCAGCACGGTTTTCAGCTCCTGCGCGGGGTGCGCTTGCGCCCACTCGCGCAGGGCGGCCGGAATATCCAGCTCCGGCAGCAGGTTGATGTGGATCTTCTCGCCGGCATGCCAGTAGGAGGAGATCTGCAGGATGACGGGACCGGAGAGGCCGCGATGGGTGAACAGCATCGCCTCCTTGAAGCAGGTGCCATCCTCGGCGGTCACCGCCACCGGCAGGCTGATGCCCGCCAGATCGGCGAACGCCTCTTTCTCTGCCTGATGGAGGGTAAAGGGCACCAGACCTGCGCGGGTCGGCAGCACCTTGAGACCGAACTGCTCCGCCAGCTTGAAGCCATACGGAGTCGCGCCCAGCTTGGGCATGGAGAGACCGCCGGTCGCCACCACCAGCGAGTGGCAGCCGATCTCACCCTTGCTGGTGGTCAACACAAAGCCTTCGTCCTGCTTGCTGACGGTGAGGATTTCGGTCTGGAACTGCAGGGTCACCCCGGCCCAGTCGCACTCGGTGAGCAACACATCGACGATATCCTTGGCGCTCTCGAGACAAAACAGCTGCCCCAGGGTGCGTTCGTGATAGCTGACCCCGTGGCGATCCACCAGATCGATAAAGTCCTGCTGGGTGTAGCGGGCCAGCGCCGACTTGCTGAAGTGGGGATTCTCCGACAGGTAGGCGTGAGCGCCCGCCTGATGGTTGGTGAAGTTGCAGCGGCCACCGCCACTGATGAGGATTTTGCGGCCCGGCTTCTTGGCGTTGTCGAGCACCAGCACGGAGCGGCCACGGTAGCCCGCCTGCGCCGCACACATCAATCCGGCCGCACCGGCCCCGATCACCACCACATCGACCTGCTTCATCATCACTCACTTATCAAAATAGAAACGGCACCTGGCCAGAACCGAGATTGCCTCTGGCGGAACAGAACCATAGTGGCTGCCCACCAGAATAAACAACGGCCCTTAAAAGGGCCGTTATTGTACTGGCTGAACACTAAGTGTCCACGACTATCAGGCGTTGCTGTCCATGATGCTGGCAGGGGCGCCCTTGGCCAGTTCGGCCAGCTCCTTGTCGATGAAGTAGAGGCCTTTGCCATCTTCACCCACCAGACCCAGACGGTCGACGATGCTCTTGAACAACTTCTCCTCTTCATGCTGCTCGGCCACATACCACTGCAGGAAGTTGAAAGTGGAGTAGTCCTGAGTGGTGAAGGCTACGTGGGCCAGACCATTGATGCACTTGGTGATGTGGTACTCGTGCTCCAGGGTGGTACGGAACACGTCGCCCAGCGACTTGAACTCGTGGGGAGGGGCATCGATGGCACCCAGCTTGGGCATGGCGCCGGTCTCGCTCACATAGGTGAACAGACGCTCCATGTGCTGGCGCTCCTCGACCGCGTGCTGACGCAGGAAGGTCGCCGCCCCTTCAAAGCCCTTGTCTTCGCACCAGGCGCTCATCTGCAGATAGAGATTGGAGGAGTAGAACTCCAGGTTAATCTGCTCGTTCAACTTCTCAATCATGGCTTGGGCCAGCATCTTGTTTCTCCTCAGTGATTTGGTATCGATTGTCGCCACACTCCCGCCGCGAATCAACCCGCCAACGAGAGGGAGATCCCGTTTCTTTCAGCTCAGGGGGTCAGCTCCCCAAGGGAGGCGACATCCACGGGCGCAGCATAATCTACGCCCGGCAGCTCGAAGCCGTTGAGCTGCATGAAATCCTGCCGCAGCCCGGCAAAGTCCCCCAGCGCGTGGAAATTGTCCGGCGTCACCTTGGGCCAGAGCGCCGAGACGGCGGCCTGAATGGCCGAGTCCAGCTCGTGGTCATCCATTCGGATCAGCCGGTTGCCATCGGCCACCACCCCATTGGGCCCGTACATCTTGGCGGCAAACAGTCGCTGCATCTGCTCGATGCAGCCTTCGTGCACACCGCGCTCCTTCATCACCCCCATCAGCAGGCCCAGATAGACCGGCAACACCGGAATATAGGCGCTCGCCTTGGTTACCAACGCCTTGCAGACTGACACCCAGGCATGGCCACCAATCTCGGCCAGCTGCAGGTTGATGGTCTCGGCGGTGGCGTGCAGATGCTCCTTGGCATAACCGATGGTGCCATCCCGATAGAGGGGATAGGTGGATTCGGGGCCGATATAGGAGTAAGCGACGGTTTGGGCACCGGGGGCCAGACAATCGGCCTGCTGCAACGCCTGCATCCAGAGCTGCCAATCCTCGCCCCCCATCACGGTGACGGTATCGCGGATCTCCTCCGGCGTGGCAGGCGCCAGCGACTGCTGCACCAGAGTATCGCGCTCCAGATCCAGCCCCCAGCCGCTGAATGGCTGGCCGGTGGTCTTGAGCACGGAGCGCACCTGCGTGCCGTCGGGCAGCACCCGGATGCCGCTCGCCATCGAATAGATCACCAGATCCACCTGCCCCAGCTGCTGACGGATGGTGTCGATGGCCTGCTGACGCATGCCGTCGGAGAAGGCATCACCGATCAGGTTGATGGCGATACGCCCCTCCTGCTCCGCCTCCTTGCGAAACCAGATGTTGTTGTACCAGCCGGCGCTGCCCAATCCTTTGTCGGAAGGGCCGCGCTCGAAGGAGATACCAATGGTGTCGGCACCGGCACCAAAGGCGAGTGCAATGCGCGACGCCAGTCCAAACCCGGAGGAGGCACCCAGCACCAGCACCCGCTTGGGGCCGTTGAACGGGCCAGCGGCCTTGATCCGTTCGATCTGCTGCTGCACGGCGGCGCGACAGCCGATGGGGTGACAGTTGCGGGCAACACAACCTTGAATCTGGGGATGAATGATCATGGGAAGGCCTCCAAAGAAACTGGCTACAGCATAACCAAATCGAAGGAGATTAACTTGATGCCGGATCGCTATCAGTCAGAAAAGCCGCGGGAATTGAGGCAGAAAAACAAAAGGGAGCACGTGGCTCCCCAAAGCGGTATTCAGATGCTTTTTGTTGTTTTGTGTTCATTGCGAAGCACGGGCCCATCCTATGCCTCTCCCCCCTGATCGGCAAGCCGGGGGGTGTGACCGGCGTCAAACTCCTGTTTAATTTATAGGCAAATGGTGGTTAATAACTGAGTGGCTGACCCTGTGTCACACGTCATTAAACTCATTTAAATCCCAAAACTGTGCCTGAGGCACCATTTTAGTTTCAGCAGAGATTGGTATAGTGGGCTGAAGGATCGGTAAGGAGAACCCCCATGAGTGGAACAACCTATTACAAGCATATTCTGGCCGCGATCGACCTCTCTGAAGACAACCGCAAGGTGATCGACAAAGCAGTCGACAGAGCCCGCTCCAACGGCGCCAAGCTGTCGGTTATCCATGTCGATGTGGACCTCAAGGATCTCTACACCGAGATGATCGATATCGATATCGACAACGTGCAGGATCAGGTGATCGCCGAAGCGAAAGAGAAGCTGGAGGCCTTCCTCGCTTCGGTGGACTACCCCATCGAGAAGAAGCTGGTGATCTGCGGCGATCTGAGCGAGCGGGTCAATCAGGCAGTCAAGGAGTACGAGATCGACCTGCTGGTGTGCGGCCATCGCCAGAGCTTCTGGAGCCTGCTCACCTCCAGCGCCCGTCAGCTGATGAATACGGTGCCCTGCGATCTGCTGGTCGTCCCCTTGCAGAAGTAATGAAACCGGCGTAGTTTGATTTGCTATGAACATGACCTCATTCAATCACAACTACTGGTGGTGCTGCTCCTAAACAGGCGGCACCGCGTTTCTATTGTAAATTTCCCAAAGAAAACACCGTGACCGCCGAGAGGCGGTCAACTGTTTTTATCCCTTTGTCGCCTCCCGGCTCACCCAACTGGAGAGAGTGACATGCACAACCCCGTAATCCTGACTGGCGATCGTCCCACCGGCAAACTGCACATCGGCCACTATGTCGGCTCCCTGCGCCAGCGCGTCGAAGCCCAGCACCACTACCGTCAATTCGTGATGATCGCCGACCTGCAGGCGCTGACCGACAACGGCCACAATCCGGCCAAGGTGACCGACAACGTGCTGGAGGTGATGGCCGACTATCTGGCGGTCGGCCTCGACCCAGCCAAGACAACCTTCTGTCTGCAAAGCGCCCTGCCCGCCCTCGCCGAACTCACCTGCTACTACCTCAATCTGGTCAGCGTCGCGCGGCTGGAGCGCAACCCCACCGTCAAGGCGGAGATCCAGCAGAAAGGGTTCGAACGTACGCTGCCGGCCGGTTTTCTGGTTTATCCGGTGAGTCAGGCAGCCGACATCACCGCCTTTCGCGCCAGCCATGTGCCGGTCGGGGAAGATCAGCTGCCGATGCTGGAGCAGACCAACGAGATCGTCCGCCGCTTCAACTCTCTGGTAGGCAAAGAGGTGCTGACCGAATGCCAGCCGATCCTGAGCGACACCGGCCGCCTGCCCGGCATCGACGGCAAGGCCAAGATGTCCAAATCCCTCGGCAATACCATAGAGCTCGGCATGTCGGCGGAAGAGATCAAACAGGCGGTGTTCGCCATGTATACCGACCCCAACCACCTCAAGGTGAGCGATCCCGGTCAGGTGGAGGGAAATACGGTGTTCGCCTATCTCGATGCTTTCCACCCCGACAAGGCGCTGGTCGCCGAGATGAAAGCCCACTACCGGCGCGGCGGACTGGGGGACATGCGCTGCAAACAGGTGCTCAATGACTGCCTGCAGACCCTGCTCGCCCCGATGCGGGAGCGCCGGGCCGCGGCCATTGCCGACAAGAAGATGCTGCTGGAACTGCTCTATCAGGGCACCGAGCAGGCCCGCATCATCACCGATGAGGTATTGGCGGAGGTGAAAAGCGCCATGGGGCTCGACTACTTCGCCAGCATCCGCTGAGCGGGAGTACCGAGCGCATCGTCGCCGTAGAGGTCGAACACCAGCTGGTGCAGCAGGCTCTTGAACCAGCCGATCGCCTCGTCATGGGCGGTCAGCGGGTGCCCCGCCATCAGGTAGACGATGGGGATGGCGGGGTCGAGTTGATGCATCCGCAGCGGGTAATAGCGGCAGAAGTGGCGCCCGATCATCTCGGGCACCACCACCAGATAGCGGCCGGTCGCCATCAGCGGCGGCACCGCCATAAAGCTCGGCAACCGCACGCCCAGCTCCCGCTCCACCCCGAAACGGGCCAGCCAGAGCTCCACCATCGCCTGACTGTGACCCCAGCTGGAGGTGTGGATGTGGGGACGGCTCACCAGCTCGACCGGAGTCAGCACATCGGGCAATTCGCTGCCGAGCGGCGACAGGCAAACCAGCGGGTTGTTGAACCACTCCTCCCGCCACAAACGGGGTGAGAGATGATTCGCCCCGGCGAAACCGATCACCAGATCCAGCTCCCCCTTCTCCAGCTCCCGCTCGTAGTTGCTGTCCGCCAGCTCGCACACCTCAAGGCGACAGTGAGGGGCCTGCCGATGGAGTCTGTCCACCAGCACCGGCACCAGCCCGTGCTCCACCGAGCCCGGGGTGGCGATACGGAAAATCCGCCGTGCGGTTGCGGGATCAAACCCCTTGGCCTGCCGCAATCCCTGCTCCAGCATCGCCAGCGCCTGGCGCACCGGACCGGCCAGCGCCTTGGCTCGCTCGGTCGGCATCATCTCGCGCCGACTCATCACGAACAGCGGGTCATCCAGCGCCACCCGCAGCCTCCCCAAGGCGTGACTGACGGTGGATTGGGAGAGATGCAGCCGTTCGGCGGCACGGGTGACGTTGCGCTCCTGCATCAGCATGTCGAATACGGCGAGCAGGTTGAGGTCAAGACGGGCGAGCGAGCTATCCATCGATATTAGCCATAGTTAAATGCCAACAATTCATTTTTACCATAGTAACAGATTGCCTAGAATGCGCTGGCTTAATACATCGGAGATTCAAATGCGTAGCTATCTGTTATTGCTGGCCATTGGCCTGCTGTGGGGTTCCCAATTCATTTTCATGCACCAGGCCGTTGCCGAGTTGCCCCCCATTCTGGTGGCTGCCGGTCGTGCCCTGTGCGGCAGCCTGACCCTGGGTCTGCTCTGCCTGTTCATGCGGCTCAAGAGTGAGCACACCCCGTGGCGCACCTATATGCTGATCGCCCTGCTGGATGCCACCATCCCCTTCATCATGGTCGCCTGGGGCCAACAGTATGTGGATAGCGCCATCGCCGCCGTGGTCATGGGTTGTATCCCGTTTGTGACCATTCTGGCTGCACCGCTGTTTATTTCTGGTGAAAGAATCACCAAAACCGGTCTGCTTTCCGTGATCATCGGCTTTGCCGGTGTACTCACCCTGTTCTGGCCGAAACTCTCCCAGGGCATGAACGCCGGCCTGCTCGGTGCCATGGCCATCCTGCTGGGTGCCAGCTGCTTCGCCATCGGCCTGCTGATGATCAAGCGCTTCGCCAAGGACCATCCGGTCGTGGTCGCCCGCAATATCCTGATCTCCTCGGCAATCCAGTTGCTGCTGGTCGCCCCCTTCATGGTTGACCTCAGCAGCCTGACCCTGCCGAGCACCCAGGCCCTGAGCGCGATCACTGTACTGGGTACCCTCTGTACCGGTCTGGTCTACTTCCTCTACATGGCGCTGATCCAGAAGGCTGGCCCGACGTTCGCCTCCTTCAGCAACTATCTGGTACCGCTGTTCGGCGTGATGCTGGGTGCCCTGTTCCTCGGCGAGCAGATCCATCCCACCACAGGTGTTGCTCTGGCCCTGATCCTCGGCTCGGTCGCCATGAACCAGTGGGCGCAACAGCGTCGCATGCAGCGCGAGGTCTCCCTATGTCAGGCATCCTGACCACACTGTGCGGTGGTCTGGTACTGATTGCCGGCTGGCAGTATCGCCAGCGGCTGGCCGGGATCCTGGGCCTGCTGATGGTACTGCTGCCCTGGTTCTTCGATAGCAAGCTGCAAGCCATGCTGAGCTATGCCCTGAATGCCTGAAGTCCATCTCTGAATGTGTGACGAGAGTCTATCTCTCCTGTTTTTGGGACTGTTTTAAAAAACCTCCGATTTGTCCCCCGCTACCGGCGCTCTGCGCCGGTTTTTTTATGCCTGCCAGCCGGCGTCAGACCAGATAGCGATAGCTGAGTCGCTCGTTCTTGCGCGGCCCGGTGATCTGCCAGCTCAGTAGAAAACCGCCGTCTATCTCGGTCAACTCGGCGCTGTAGTGATCCGCCCCGCACATATGGGGCTCGGCGGTCAGCCAGCGGCCATCCCCCTGCGGCAGCAGCTCGAACAGTTCGACCGGCTCCTCATAACGCAGATGGGAGAGACGGACCCCCCGTTCGCTACGCTGCCACCAGAAGCGGTTGTGCATGGCGAGCTCCCTACCATGAGGCGTGATGTAACGGCCCTGCTCGTTAAACAGCCAGCCCCCCTGATGATCGGTCACCTGCACACGCCCCTCGCCGCGACCATTCCAGTCGGTCGCCGACCCCTCGCCATTGCTGGCGGTAAAGGAAAATGCTCCGACCTGTGGCAATCGCGCCCATAAACGCTGGATTGCCGCTTCCATCTCGGCCATCATAGCCCCCTTAAAATTGACAACTGATGACAAATCAAACACATGAACTACTTGATAGGGGTCACCCTGCTCTGGTCATTCTCCTTCAGCCTGATCGGGGTCTACCTCGCTGGTCAGGTGGATGCCTACTTCTCGGTGCTGACCCGCATCGCCCTCGCCAGTCTGGTGTTTCTCCCCTTCCTGCGCCGCCGCTGGCTGCGCCCTGATCTGGCGGCCAAGCTGATGGCGCTGGGCGCCATCCAGCTCGGCATCATGTATCTCTTCTACTACCACTCCTTCCTGCTGCTGACGGTGCCGGAAGTGCTGGTCTTTACCATCTTCACCCCCATCTACGTCACCCTGCTCCACGATCTGCTGGAGGGGCGCTTCAAGCCCACCTATCTGTGGGGCGCCCTGCTGGCGGTGCTCGGGGCTGCCGTCATTCGCTTCGACGGCCTGACCGAAAGCTATGTGCTGGGATTTCTGGTGGTGCAGGGGGCCAACCTCTGTTTCGCCCTGGGTCAAGTGGGCTACAAGGTACTGCTGGCAAGGGAGGCGGAGCAACCGCCGCAACTGGCGGTGTTCGGCTGCTTCTATCTGGGAGCGCTGGTGATCGCACTGCCCGCCTGGTGGCTGCTGGGCAAGCCGCAATACCCAACGTCAGGGTTGCAGTGGGGCATTCTGCTCTGGCTGGGGGTGGGAGCCTCCGGCCTCGGCTACTTCCTCTGGAACAAGGGGGCGACGCTGGTCACCAGCGGGGTGCTGGCCATTATGAACAATGCGCTCATTCCGGCCGGCTTGCTGGTCAATCTGCTGCTCTGGGGCAAGGATACCGACCTGACCCGACTGACCATCGGCGGCCTGCTGATGCTGGCCTCGCTCTGGATCTGCCAGCGTGACAAGCGCGGCCAACCCTGACCACACTCAGCCGACGACGGTGTTGTGCTCCCGTCTGGCCTGACTGTGACAGCTGGCCAGCCGGGCCAGCAGATGATCGAGCTGCTCGCCAGCCTGACTCTGCACCAGCCCGATGCTGACGGTGACCGGCCGCTGTGACAGCAGACTGGCGTCGGCAATCTCGAGGCGCAGCCGCTCGGCGATCTCCAGCGCACTCATCCGCTCGGTCTGGGAGAGCATCAGGATAAAACCGTCCTCATCCCAGCGGGCGAAGGGATCTTCCCGCCGCAGCTCGTGGCGCACGATACGCGCCAGCTTGGCCAGCATGGCGTCGCAAGCCGCTTCACCAAACAACTGCTGGATTTTGGCCATGTGATCGACCGAAAACTGCAGCAGACTGAAAGTGCCGCTCTCGGTCGCCAGCCGCTCTTCAAGCAGTTGCTCGAAACGGCCACGGCTCTCCAGACCGGTCAGCGGATCGGTGCCATGTCGCTCCTCCACCAGCACGGCAGCGGGATCGAGGTGACGGACGACCCCCAGCAGATAACCCCGCTCATCACGACGCATCCGCTCTTCCAGCCGGATGTAGTGACCGTGATGATGCAGAATGCGGTATTCGAGGCGCAGACCGCTGCTGCGGCCGCTCTGGCAGGCGAGCAGGGCATCTTCCAGCCGGGCAACATCGTCGGGATGCACCCGATCCAGCCAGCCGAGATCATCCGGCCAGCACTCTCCCAATCCCAACAGGCGCAGGCAGGAGGGATCACGCTGCAGTCCATGTTGGGCTGACCAGCTCCAGATCCCCGCCTCCAGCAGCGCCATGGCATCAGACAGCAGACCCGGATCAAGCCGGGCAGTCACATCGACCAAAGGTGTCTTGAGCATTTCCATGGGGCGCCTCGAAACAGGATCTGAATACCTGCTCAATAAGTAACATTGGCGTTCACGCCGAGCAACAGGGTCAGATCGCTTTTCCCTGATACCCGTTCATCAAGGTCTGCCAGTTCTCCGGTACAAAGTGGAAACTGGTATGCAGTTGAGACTCTTTATTGAATGAACGGAGCAAGCGTTCCAGATTGGCCTTCTGCCATTCGCCGGGGGAGCGGATCGCCCCCTTGTCAAAATCGATCACCCACACCTTGCCCTCTTTATCGAGCAGCAGGTTGTGGCTGTTGAGATCGGCGTGATAGACCCCGGCATCGTGCAGCTGGCGCACCGTCTGGCCTATCTTGTGCCACACCTCGGTCGCCACCGGCCCCTGCTTGAGCAGCGCCACCATATCCTTGGCACCGCGAATTCGCTCAATCAGGATATCGGCACGATAGAAGGGGCCCTGTTTGACCATGCGGGCACCAAACGGACGCGGCACCGGCAGCCCCAGCTCGCACAGCTTGGCCAGCAGGGTGTATTCGGCCATGGCGCGGCTCGACTCAACCCCTTCGAACCAAAAGCGATCCCGCACCACCTTGCCCACCATGCCGCCACGATAGTAGTGGCGCAGCACCAGATGGCGGGACTCATCCTTAACGAACCAGGTCACTCCCCGTCCGATGGAGGTTCCCACCACCTGACGGTTGTTCTGCCACCAGGCAGGATCGAATAACTGGGGAGAAGGGTCGCGAAAGGCCCCTTCGGCATACCAGCAGATCTGGTTGTGTTCGGTCTGTACTCGCATCGTGGAGATCCCGCTCGGTGGGTCATGGATCGCAATTTTTCAATTGGCGATGAGGCTGCCGCTCTGGCATGCCCGCAATAGTGGCCTTTAATCAACAACGTGCAGAGACAGGTCATGGCGCTGGGCCCGGCCTATCCCGGCTGACGATTGTGCGCAATTTTACAATCCAGAGGGGAGTTTGCATAATGCCATCCACCCTTTTTGCCAGCCGTGCGCCACAACATGCCGCTATTTCAAACGCCCCCCTCCTCCATCTGCATCCTGCGGCTCTCCGCCATCGGGGATTGCTGCCACGCACTGGCGCTGGTGCGCGTCATCCAGCGGGAGTGGCCACAAACCCGCATCACCTGGATCACCGGCAAAATCGAGGCAACCCTGTTTGCTGATCTGCCCGGCGTCGAAGTAATCCCCTTCGACAAGAGCAAGGGGTGGCGCGGCTATCGCGATCTCTGGCATACCCTCAAGGGGCGCAAATTCGATGCCCTGCTCCACCTGCAGGCGGCGATGCGGGCCAGCATTGCCACCCTCGGCATCAGCGCCAAGGTCAAACTCGGGTTTGATCGGGAGCGGGCCAACGACGGCCAGTGGCTGTTCACCAACCACAAAGTGCCTTCGCCTGCCTCCCCCCATGTGCTGGACGGTTTCCTCGCCTTCGCCAAAGAGCTTGGCATCAAGGATCTGACCCCGGACTGGCAACTGCCCATCAGCGCCGATCATCAGGCGTGGGCAAGGGAGAAGATTGGCGGCAAACCGACTCTGCTTATCTGCGCAGCCGCCAGCAAGGCATTCAAAAACTGGACGGCCGCAGGCTATGCCGCGCTGGCAGATCACGCCGCCAACAAGGGCTTTCAGGTCTATCTCTGTGGCGGGCCTGCCAAACTGGAGCGGGATCTGGCTGCCGAGATCCAGCGCTTAAGCCAGAGCAAACCGGTCGATCTGGTGGGGCAGACCAACCTCAAGCAACTGCTGGCGCTGATTGGTGAGGCGAGTCTGGTGCTGGCCCCCGATACCGGCCCCACCCATATGGCCACCATAGTGGGCACGCCGGTGATCGGTCTCTATGCCCACCACAATCCGGCCCGCACCGGCCCCTATCTGTGCCGCGACTACGTGGTCAGCGTCTATCAGGAGCTGGTCGAACAGGAGACCGGCAAGCCGCTGGCCGAATTGAGCTGGCGCACCCGTCTCAAAGACCCGGAGGCCATGCGAAAAATCACCAGCGAGCAGGTGATCACCGCCTTCGACCGCCTCTGTGCAGATCGTCAACTGCCGTAATGACAGGGCACCTCGGGAATTCCGAGCCATCAGGCAGGGATAACCTGATAGCCTCTGCCCTCAGCCAAAGGCACAATGCAGGCTGATGTGGGTTACGCTCCCGCAGCAAGCTACGAATACTTTGATCGGCTGGAATATGATTCCGGCCGTTTTTTTATTCGCCGCATTCTGGTAAAATTCGCCGCCTTTACATCACCCTGACTCAAGAATTTTCCGCGTTTTGCGTTTGGCTGTCTCCCTTTCGGGCACAAGACGGCGGTCTCTGCTACAACCAAAACAGCGGTTTCGATTAAAGGTAATAATATGGCGCAACAAGGCACACTCTATATCATCTCTTCTCCGAGCGGCGCGGGTAAATCCAGTCTGCTCAATGCCTTGCTGACCAACCACAATCAAGCTGGCAAGATGCAGCTATCGGTTTCCCACACCACTCGCGCCACCCGCCCGGGCGAAGAGCACGGCGTACACTACCACTTCGTTCAGGTGGAAGAGTTCAAGGCGCTGATCGAGCGTGGTGATTTTCTGGAGTGGGCCGAAGTATTCGGCAACTACTACGGCACCTCACGCGCCGCCATCGAAGCCTGCCTGGCCAAGGGGATCGACGTATTCCTCGACATCGACTGGCAAGGTGCCCGCCAGATCCGCGAGCAGATGCCGACCAAATCCATTTTCATCCTGCCCCCCAGCCGCGAAGAGCTGGAGCGCCGCCTGATTGGGCGCGGTCAGGACAGCGCCGAAGTGATTGCCGGCCGGATGGCGAAAGCCATTGCCGAAATGGTGCACTACGACGAGTATGACTATGTCATTATCAACGAAGACTTCGAGCAGGCGCTGTTCCAGCTCAGGTCCATTATTGAGTGCCAACGGCTGGAGATGCGTCACCAGCAACAGGCTCAAAAAAACTTGCTGCAACAGCTACTGGCAGAGTAAGCCAAAAACAAGTAAACTTTTGCGTCATTTTTAAACACTGCTTTTCTAAATACAGAAAGCCCAAACACTGGAGTCCTGCATGGCACGCGTTACTGTAGAAGATGCTGTAAAACAGGTAGGTAACCGTTTTGACCTGGTGCTGGTCGCCGCGCGCCGCGCTCGTCAAATCGCGGTACAAGGCAAAGATCCCCTGGTCGACGAAGAGAACGACAAGCCGACTGTGATCGCCCTGCGTGAGATCGAGCTGGGTCTGGTGAACAATCAAGTGATGGACACCCAGGACCGCTACGAACAGCAAGAGCAGGAAGCCGCCGAGCTGGCTGCCGTTGCTGCCATCGCCGAAGGCCGCGGTTAAGTTATTCCTCCGGTTGGCACCCGCCCGGGTGCCGACTGTTCATCCCCATTTACAACCGCTCGAAAACCTCGCAAACTCAGGGCTATACCCTCAATTCCACGAATTGCCGTTTCACCGCTGCGGGGACTGTCTTGTATTTATTTGAAAACCTTAAAGAAATAGCCAGTTCCTACCTGCCGCCAGAGCAGGTTGAGAAGCTCAAGCAAGCCTATGTGGTGGCCCGTGATGCCCACCAGGGTCAGATGCGTTCCAGTGGCGAGCCCTATATCACCCACCCTGTTGCCGTTGCCCGGATCCTGGGTGACATGCGCCTCGATCATGAAACCCTGATGGCCGCCGTGCTGCACGACGTCATCGAAGACACCTCTGTCACCAAGGCCGATCTGGCCGAACAATTCGGCAACGCGGTTGCAGAACTGGTGGCCGGGGTCTCCAAGCTCGACAAGCTGAAGTTTCGCGATCGCAAAGAGGCGCAGGCCGAGAACTTCCGCAAGATGGTGATGGCGATGACCCAGGATATCCGGGTCATTCTGATCAAGCTGGCCGACCGCACCCACAATATGCGCACCCTAGGCTCCCTGCGCCCTGACAAGCGCCGCCGTATCGCTCGGGAAACCCTCGAAATCTTCGCCCCCATCGCCAACCGCCTCGGTATTCACACCATGAAGAACGAGCTGGAAGAGCTGGGCTTCGAGGCGCTCTATCCCATGCGATCCCGCGTGTTGCGCGAATCGGTGCGCCGCGCCCGTGGCAATCGCCGCGAGATCATCGACTCCATCCAGAGCGAAATCAGCGGTCGTCTGAAAGAAGCGGGGATCGAGCATCAGGTCAGTGGCCGCGAGAAGAATCTCTTCTCCATCTACAACAAGATGGAGAAAAAAGAGCTGCAATTTCATGAGGTAATGGATATCTACGCCTTTCGAGTAAAAGTGAAGGACATAGATACCTGTTACCGGGTGCTGGGGCAGATGCACAGCCTCTACAAACCGCGCCCCGGCCGCTTCAAGGATTACATCGCCATCCCCAAGACCAACGGCTACCAGTCGCTGCACACCTCGCTGGTGGGGCCGCACGGAGTGCCGGTCGAGGTACAGATCCGCACCGAGTTCATGGATCAGATGGCCGACAAAGGGGTTGCCGCCCACTGGGCCTACAAGCAGGATGGCGACAGCTCGGGCACCACTGCCCAGATCCGCGCCCAGCGCTGGATGCAGAGCCTGCTGGAATTGCAGCAGAGCGCTGGCAGCTCGTTTGAATTTATCGAAGGGGTCAAGACCGACCTGTTCCCAGACGAGATCTACGTGTTCACGCCGGAAGGACGCATCATGGAGCTGCCCGCTGGCGCCACGCCGGTCGACTTCGCCTACACGGTGCACACCGATATCGGCCATGCCTGCGTCGGTTCGCGGGTCGACCGCCACCCCTACCCGCTCAGCAGCCCGCTGCACTCGGGCCAGACGGTGGAGATCATCACGGCGCCGGGCGCCCGCCCCAACGCGGCCTGGCTCAACTTTGTGGTGACCACCAAGGCACGATCCAAGATCCGCCAGTTCCTCAAGAACCTGCGCACCGAAGAGTCGGTGGTGCTGGGTCGCCGCCTGCTCAACCATGCGCTGGGCGCCAAGAATATCGAAGACATCCCCGAGCCACGCATCAAGCAGGTGCTGGCCGATACCAAGCATGAGAATCTGCAGGGGCTGCTGGCCGATGTCGGCCTCGGCAACGCCATGAGCGTCATGGTGGCGCGCCGCATGCTTGGGGATGAACTACCGCCGGAAGAGCAGCCCAAAACCAGCAGCAAGAAGATGCCGATCAAGGGTGCCGACGGCATGCTGGTCACCTTCGCCAACTGCTGCCGCCCGATCCCGGGAGATGCCATTATCGCCCATATCAGTCCGGGCAAGGGTCTGGTTATCCACCAGGAAGCCTGCCGCAACATCAAGGGCTACAGCAAGGAGCCGGACAAGTACCTGCCGGTGCAGTGGGAAGTGGACAAGGAGCAGGAACAGGAGTTCCGCACCGGCATCAGCATCGAGATCGTCAACCATCAGGGTGCGCTGGCCGAGCTGGCCAACGTGATTGCCGCCACCGGCGCCAATATTCACGCCATCAGCACCGAAGAGAAGGATGGCCGGGTCTATCAGGTCAGCCTGCTCATCACCACCAAGAGCCGCATCCACCTGGCCAACATCATGCGCAAGATCCGCGTGATGCCCAACGTGCTCAAGGTGAGCCGACAGAAGAACTGAACACAGGCGGCGCAAGCCGCCTGCTGCTTTTATAGAGACAAGCCATGACCCCCGAACGCTTCAAGCGCATCACCGATATGCTGGCCCAGCGTCAGCTCGATTTGACCGTCTGTATGGAAGAGGTCCATAAACCTCACAATCTGGCCGCCATCGTGCGTACCGCCGATGCCATCGGCATCCACCGGGTACACGCCGTCTGGCCCAAAACCTGGATCCACAAGCGCAAGGGCACCGCCCGCGGCAGCCAGAACTGGGTGGATGTAAAACTGCACCCGGATATCGGCACAGCCGTTGCCGAGCTGAAAGCTTCAGGCATGCAGATCCTGGCAACCCACCTCTCCGACAGCTCCGTCGATTTTCGCGCTATCGACTACACCAAACCGACCGCCATTCTGGTGGGTCAGGAGAAGCACGGCATCGGTGAAGAAGCGCTGGCGCTGGCCGATCACCATATCGTCATCCCCATGGTGGGCATGGTGCAATCCCTCAACGTCTCGGTGGCCGCAGCCGCCATCCTCTACGAGGCGCAGCGCCAGCGCGAGCTGGCCGGATGCTATCAACGCGGCTGCCCGCTCACGCTGGAGGAGCAAAGCAGCATCCTGTTCGAGGGGGGTTATCCTATCTATGCCCAGCTCTGCAAAGAGAAAGAGATGCCCTACCCCCAGCTCGGCCCGGCCGGTGAAATTCTGGCGGACGAAGAGTGGTGGCAACGGATGCAGCTGACCCGCAAAGGGTGGGCGCAGCAGAGTGAGCAGGACGATCCGCAGGAGGAGTGATGGAGAACCCTTTTGGCAGCTGGCTGGAATCGCAAATCATCCGGGATCACCTGACCAACCCGAACATAGAGGCCGGCGACTACAGCTATTACTCCGGCTACTACCACGGCAAGCCGTTCGAGGATCACTGCGTCCGTTACCTGCTCGGCGATGGCTCGACCCGCGACACCTGGGAGAGCGGCCTCTGGGGCGAGGTGGATCGGCTGATCATAGGCAAGTTCTGCTCCATCGGCTCGGGCGCCACCTTCGTGCTGGCGGGCAATCAGGGCCACCGGCTGGATTGGGTTTCCACCTTCCCGTTCAATCCCGACACCTTTGGCGAAGGGGCCCGCAGCGGCTTTCTGCGCAAGGGAGACACCCGGATTGGCAACGATGTCTGGATCGGCTCGGAAGCGATGATCATGCCCGGCATCACCATAGGTGATGGCGCCGTCATCGCCACCCGCGCCGTGGTAACCAGGGATGTGGCCCCTTACACCATAGTCGGCGGCAACCCGGCTCAGCCGATCCGCCGTCGTTTCAGCGATGAGCAGATCCTCATGCTGCAAGAGATGCAGTGGTGGGACTGGCCCCTGCCTCGCTTGCAAGCCTGCATGGCGCTGCTCTGCTCGGAGGATATCGCTGCCCTTTATCACCATTGGCAACAGGAGTGTGCCTGATGAAACCCCTCTCTCTTTCCCTGTTGGCCCTGACCCTGTTTTCTGCCGGAGCCCTTGCCGTGACCAATACCTATCAGCTCACCAGCGAAGCCGATGTACCCAGCCTCTACCAGCAAACCCTACCCGACTTCTGGCGCCAGCATGCGGTTGAAGGGGAGTTCAAGGGCAAGGACGGGGTGACCATCCGCTATGCCGCGCTGCGGCAGGAGAAGGTTGATCGCGCCATCCTCATCGTCAATGGCCGGGTCGAAAGCTACCTCAAGTATCAGGAGCTGGCGTGGGATCTGTGGCGTCAGGGCTACAGCCTCTATCTCATCGACCATCGCGGTCAGGGAATGTCTGGCCGGATGCTGAATGACCCGCAGAAGGGATATGTCGACCAATTCGACGATTATGTGCTCGATCTCAAGCAGTTTCACGACCAGATAATCATGGCGGACCAACCTGCCAAGCTGTTCCTGCTGGCCCACTCCATGGGCGGTGCCATCTCGGCCCGCTATCTGGAGCGCTGGCCCGATGATATCAAGGCGGCCGTGCTCTCCTCCCCCATGCTGGGCATCAATCTCGGCGGTCTGCCCAAGTGGCTGGCCAAGGGATTGGCGAGCACCATAGGCACGGTCGGCGGTTGGTTTGGCGAACCACCCTATGGGCCGGGTCAGAGCACCTATCAGGATCACGGCTTTGCCGACAACGAGCTGACTCACAGTCAGTCCCGCTATCAGGCGTTCCGCCAGCTCTACGAACAGCACCCGCAGATCAAGCTGGGTGGCGCGACCGCCCACTGGATTTATCAGGGGATCACCGGTGCCGATGCTGCCATCGCCGATGCGGGCGCCATCAAGACGCCGCTGCTGGTGCTGCAGGCTGGCAACGACAGCGTGGTGGACAATGCCGCACAGGATCGCTTCTGCACCATTGCCAAGTGCGAAGGGGGCAAACCACTGCGCATCGAGGGTGCTTGGCACGAACTGTTTATCGAATCCGATGACAAGCGCCAGCCCGCCCTGACCGCGATGGTCGACTTTTTCGCCCGCTTCTGAGCTGGCTATTTTTTGTAACCCTAAATAAATGGGGTGACAGTGCGGGCTAAGGTAAACTGCCCCTGTTTTCAATCGATGCCGAGGTAATGATGTTCAAGGTAGTTGTATCCGATCTCGATGGCACTCTGCTCAACAAGCAGCACCAGATCTCTCCCCGTACCCGGGATACCCTGCACCGCCTGGTAGAACAAGGTGTGAAATTCGTGGTCGCCACCGGCCGTCATCACGTTGACGTACGCAGCTTCCGCGATGCGCTGGGGATGGACATCTACCTCATTACTTCCAATGGCGCCGTGGTCCATGACAAACAGGATCAGCTCATTTTCAACCAGCCGCTGCCGACCGAAATCGCCGCCGAACTGATTGCGCTGGAGCGCGACCCCTCTATCCACCTCAATGTCTATCAGGGTGATGACTGGGTGGTGGAAGAGGAGCTGCCCTGGCTGCTGCAGTTCCACGACGAGTCAGGGTTCACCTACCGTCTGGTCGATGACCTGAAACAGGAACCGAAAGAGCAGATCAACAAGGTGTTCTACATCGGCGACCACGAAAAGCTGCTGAAGATCGAGGCGCACCTCAACCAGCGCTACGGCGATCAGCTCAACGTCACTTTCTCCCTGCCGGACTGCCTCGAAGTGATGCACGCCGGAGTGCATAAGGGCAATGCGGTGCGTGCCGTGCTGGAGCAGAACGGTTTCGACATGTCGGAGGCGATCGCATTCGGCGATGGCATGAACGACTTCGAGATGCTGACTATGGTGGGGCGCGGCATCGTCATGGGTAACGCCCATGACCGCCTGAAAATGGCGCTGCCGGAGTACGAGCAGACCCTCACCTCCGATGAAGATGGCGTCGCCGTCTATCTGGAGAAGCTGTTCGAGCTGGAGAGCGTCAGCGCAGCCTGATCCTCTTCAGACCGCCATCCGATTCAGCAAAGCCTCACCATGTGAGGCTTTGTTTTTTCAGGGTTTCCAGCCAAGGATTGGGCCGCTGCCAGCTGAAGCTCTGGTTCGCCCCGCCGTAGCATTCGGCCAGCCGCAGCGGCGTGCCGGGAGTATGGCGTCGTCCGGCCACATCGAGGCAGCGGGAGACCTTGCTGTTGAACAGCCTGTCTTTCTGCCACTCCCACTGCGCCTGACCGTCACAGGGTGCCAGCATCACTTCGCTGTCGTTTTTGGCTTGCAAACAGAGATCCTGCAGGCGCAACTCACCCAGATCCCACTCGAACAGTTGATCGTCTTTTCCGCTGCAAGGTTGTGCCAACACCTTCTGTCGGGATACTGCGACACAAAAGCCGCCGCTGGTCAGCAAGGGAGAGAGCACCCGATCTTCCGACGGTCTCGAAGCGATTGAGTCCATAATTTCATCGGTTGATGGCGGTTTGATGGTACACCCCCCCAGCAGCAAGGCAGCCAGCAGGGCGGGAGAGCAAGCAAAGGAAATTTTGTCATTCATGGAAAAATGCCTGAAATGGGCCGATGACATCCGGTTGTCAGTGACTCGAGGCTGAAGCATAACCGAAAGGCGGGGCGCGCTGCCCAAATAGAGTGTAAACAGACGTAACAGGGAGAGAGTACTGGCCCAGCGGAGGCCAGAAAGTAAAAAACCCCGCCGAAGCGAGGTTTTTCTAAATGTGGTCGGTGATAAAGGATTCGAACCTTTGACCCTCTGGTCCCAAACCAGATGCGCTACCGGGCTGCGCTAATCACCGAGGCTATTTCTTTCAAAATAGTTTACTTCAAAAAAACAAAGACGACCTTATGGTCATCCTCGTCATACAGCAAGCATGGTGCGAAGAGAGGGACTCGAACCCTCACACCCGGGGGGCACTAACACCTGAAGCTAGCGCGTCTACCAATTCCGCCACCTTCGCGTACCTGACAAGCTGTAAAATGGGGTGGCTGATGGGGCTCGAACCCACGACAACCGGAATCACAATCCGGGACTCTACCAACTGAGCTACAGCCACCACAGCTGTTTTTGTTCCACAACAACGCCCGTTTAACCGACGCACTTTTGATGGTGCGCCCGACAGGATTCGAACCTGTGACCTCTGCCTCCGGAGGGCAGCGCTCTATCCAGCTGAGCTACGGGCGCTACGCTGTCGAACGGGGCGCATTATTAATTATGGTTTCTGGTTTGTCTACACTTTTCTGTCACCGAAGGACTGTTCGTTGTTTTTTCAGGCAATCTGTGTGTTTTTCTTCCACATTCCTGCCTGTAGCCTGACAAAAGGCATACATCCCCGCATCAGTTCATCTTGCCGTCTTGACTTGATGTTGTGCCCATCTAGAATGAATGAACGTTCATTCAATCGAAAGTCACACTGATGATTCTGGATAAAAAAGAGAGCATCTTCAACGCGGCCCATGAGGTGCTGGGTGAACGGGGTTTTCATGGTCTGTCGATTGCAGAAGTCGCCAAGAAGGCCAATGTTGCCACCGGCACCATCTATCGCTACTTCGGTGACAAGGATGATCTGATCCGGCAACTGCATCAGCACACTATCTTGCAGTGTGTCCCCATGGTCATGGCAGATGTAGCGATCGATAAAGTTTCATTTCAACAATTTCGCCAATTATGGCTCAATATTCATGCCATTTTTGTTAACGAACCCAACGCTATCCGGTGCAAATTGCAGTACGAGAGCTCTCCGCTAGGGGCAGAATTGGAGACCAATCCTGTCATTCTGGCTGCCTGGGAGCCTCTGGACCGATTTTTTGAACAGGGCGTTGAACAAGGATTGTTTATTGATTTACCGATACGGGCACTCCAGGTGTTGAGTCTGGACAGTGTCATGCATCTGGCCCTGCAGTGCAGGGTGCACAACATCACGCTGACCGAATCGCAGTTGGAAACCGCGATCCAGGCCAGCTGGAATGCCATTTTATCCCCTAATCTTTCCACCTCAGGAGCCTGTTCATGAAAAAGTGGATGGCCATTATGTTGCTGATAGCGATCGCCTTGTTTGGCAGCGTCATCGGCTTCAATTTGTTCAAACAGAAGATGATTGCCCAATACATGGCCAACCGGCCGGAACCCGAGTTCCCCGTCACCGCCATGGTGACCAAGGCGCAGGATTGGGTACCGACCATCGAAGCGATCGGCTTCATCGAGCCGAATCAGGGGGTGACCCTCTCCACCGAACTGGCTGGCACCATTGATGCCATCACCTTTGAGTCGGGCAAACCGGTCAAGGCTGACCAACTGCTGCTGAGCCTGGACTCCACCGTGGAGAAGGCCAATCTGCGCGCCTCCCAGGCCAAGCTGCCAGCGGCAAAAGCCAAATTCGAACGCTTCCAGAACCTCTACAAGACCAGCTCCATCTCCAAAGAGCAGCTGGATGAAGCCGAAGCGGCCTATCGCTCGCTGGAAGCGGATATCGAGAGTCTGAAGGCGACCATTGCCCGTCGTGAAGTGCGCGCGCCCTTTAGCGGCGTGGTCGGCCTGCGCAATGTGTTCCTTGGCCAGTATCTGCAACCAGGCACAGATATCGTGCGCCTGGAAGATACCAGCGTGATGCGTCTGCGCTTCACCGTGCCCCAGACCGATATCTCCAAAATCAAGCTGGGCCAGACCATCAAGATCAATGTGGATGCCTATCCGCAAACCCAGTTTGACGGCCATATCACCGCCATCGAGCCTGCGGTCAACTTCCAGAGCGGCCTGATCCAGGTACAGGCAGACATTCCGAACAACGACGGTCAGCTCCGTTCCGGTATGTTCGCCCGCGCCAGCATCATTCTGCCGACGGTGAAAGATCAGATCGTGATCCCGCAGACCGCTATCTCCTTCACCCTTTACGGTCAGAACGTCTATGTGCTCAAAGAGGGCGAAGAGACCGACAAAGAGGGTAACAAGGTGAAAGTGCTGCGAGCCAAGCAGGTTGTGGTCAAGGCGGGTGAGCGCCGTGGCAACGATGTGCATGTGCTCTCTGGCATTCAGGCCGGTGACCAGATCGTACTGTCGGGTCAGGTTCGCCTGAGCAACGACACCAAGGTGCATGTGGTCGAGAACGATGCCCTGGCCGTTCCGGCACAAACCCCGATGCTGTAAGCGCGGAGATCTGCGATGCGATTTACTGACATATTTATAAAACGGCCTGTGCTGGCGATCTCGCTCAGCTTCCTGATCGCCTTGCTGGGCTTTCAGGCCATCTTCAAGATGCAGGTACGGGAATACCCCGAGGTGACCAACACGGTGATCACCGTCAGCACTGGCTACTATGGCGCCAGTTCTGATCTGATCCAGGGGTTCATAACCCAGCCGCTGGAACAGGCGGTCGCGCAAGCCGACAACATCGACTTCATGACCTCCTCCAGCCAGCTGGGTAGCTCCACCATCACTGCATACATGAAGCTCAATACCGACCCCAACGCCGCGCTGTCCGACATCCTGGCGAAGGTGAACTCGGTACGCTCTCAGTTGCCGAAAGAGGCGGAAGACCCCTCGGTCACCTCCTCCACCGGTTCAACCACGGCGGTGCTCTACCTCGGCTTTACCAGCCCGGAGCTCAACTCCAGCCAGATCACCGACTATCTGGAGCGGGTTATCAAGCCGCAGCTCTTTACTGTCGGCGGGGTCTCCAAGGTTGACCTCTACGGCGGTGTCGAGTTTGCCCTGCGGGTATGGCTGGATCCGGCCAAGATGGCGGCCTTCAACCTGACTGCCAGCGACGTGATGACGGTGCTCAACAGCAACAACTATCAGTCCGCGACAGGTCAGGCGACCGGTTACTTCACCCTGTTCAATGGCAATGCCGAGACCCAGGTCAAGGATGTCGACGAGCTGAAGCGACTGGTGGTGGCTACCCGCGACGGCAAGGTGATCCGTCTGGCGGACATCGCCAAGGTAACCCTTGAGAAGAGTCACGATGTCTATCGTGCCAGCGCCAATGGTCGCGAAGCCGTGGTCATGGCGGTCAACGCCGCCCCGACAGCCAACCCCATCAACATCGCCCGCGATGTGCTGGCACTGCTGCCGAGCCTTGAGCGCAATATGCCGAGCACCATGCGTCTCAACGTGATGTATGACTCCACCGTGGCGATCAACGAGTCCATCCACGAGGTTATCAAGACCATCCTGGAGGCAGCCGCCATCGTTCTGGTGGTCATCACCCTGTTCCTCGGCTCGTTCCGCGCGGTCATCATCCCGATCATCACCATTCCGCTCAGTCTTATCGGCGTGGTGATGATGATGGATATGTTCGGCTTCTCGATAAACCTGATGACCCTGCTGGCGATGGTGCTGGCGATCGGTCTGGTGGTGGATGACGCCATCGTGGTGCTGGAGAACGTCGACCGCCATATCAAAGAAGGTGAAGAGCCGTTCCGGGCCGCCATTATCGGTACCCGTGAAATTGCGGTGCCGGTTATCGCCATGACGGTCACCCTGGCGGCGGTATACGCACCTATCGCCCTGATGGGGGGTATCACCGGCTCCCTGTTCAAGGAGTTTGCCCTGACCCTGGCAGGTGCCGTGTTCGTCTCGGGCATCATCGCCCTGACCCTGTCACCGATGATGTGTTCCAAGATGCTCAAGGCCAACGAGCAACCGGGCAAATTCGAGAGCACGGTCCACCACCTGCTGGAACGGATGACCGATCGCTACGACAGCATGCTGCACGCCGTGATGAAAAAGCGCCCCGTCATCGTGGTGTTCGCCGTCATCGTGTTCGCCAGCCTGCCGTTGCTGTTCAAGTTCATCCCGAGCGAACTGGCACCGTCAGAGGACAAGGGGGTAATGGCCGTGCTGGGTACCGCACCGTCCAACGCCAACCTGGACTACATCGAAAACACCATGGCGGATGTGAACAAGATCCTGGACGAGCAGCCCGAGATCGCCTTCTCCCAGGTCTTCTCAGGGGTGTTCAACGCCAACCAGGCGTTCGGTATCGCCTCCATGGTGCCCTGGAGCCAACGTGAAGCGAGCCAGAAAGAGGTGCTGGATCGGGTCGCCAATCTGGTGAAAGACATCCCGGGTATGGCCATCACCACCTTCCAGTTCCCGGAACTGCCGGGAGCATCGAGTGGTCTGCCGATCCAGTTCGTCATCACCACCCCGAACAGCTTCGAAAGCCTGTTCCTGGTGGCCGGTGAAATTCTGGCCGCGGCGCAGAGTAACGGTCAGTTCGTCTATTCGGATCTCGATCTGAACTACGACTCCGCCACCATGAAGATCCGCATCGACAAGGACAAGGCGGGTGCCTACGGCATCACCATGCAGGATATCGGTATCACCATGGGCACCATGATGGCGGACGGTTACGTCAACCGTATCGACCTGGATGGCCGCTCCTACGAGGTGATCCCGCAGGTCGAGCGCAAATACCGTCTCAATCCGGAGTCCATCAAGGGCTACTACGTGCGGGCCGCAGATGGCAAGTCGATCCCGCTCGGCAGCCTGATCACCATTGAAGTGGTTGGCGAGCCCCGCGCCCTGCCCCACTTCAACCAGCTGAACTCCGCCACTATCGGTGCCGTTCCGGCTCCGGGTGTGGCCATGGGTGATGCGATCAACTGGTTCCAGACCACCGCCGACGAGAAGCTGCCGCAAGGCTATCGTTACGACTTCATGGGTGAAGCCCGTCAGTTCGTCACCGAAGGCAATGCGCTCTATGCCACCTTCGCGCTGGCACTGGCGATCATCTTCCTGGTGCTGGCGATCCAGTTCGAGTCGGTGCGTGACCCGCTGGTCATCATGGTCTCTGTACCGCTCGCCATCAGCGGGGCCTTGATTGCCTTGGCTTGGGGACTGGCGACCATGAACATCTACTCCCAGGTGGGCCTCATCACCCTGGTGGGTCTGATTACCAAGCACGGCATCCTGATCTGTGAAGTAGCGAAGGAAGAGCAGCTGCTGCGCGGCATGAACCGGATGGAAGCCGTGATGCAAGCCGCCAAGGTGCGTCTGCGTCCGATCCTGATGACCACCGCCGCCATGATTGCCGGTCTGATCCCGCTGCTCTACGCCGCAGGCGCCGGTGCAGCACAACGGTTCAGCATCGGTATCGTCATCGTGGCAGGCCTTGCCATCGGTACCCTGTTCACCCTGTTCGTACTGCCGGTGATCTACACCTATCTGGCTTCCGAGCACAAACCCTTGCCGGTATTCGATGAAACCATTCCGCCCAAGGCAAACGGCGGACACTGATCATCAATCACTTGCCAAGGCCCCGATACGGGGCCTTTTTTATGGTTCGCAGGAAAGACGACATAAGTGCATGAAGCAGTTAAACTAAAAAACACAACATCCAGACCGCAAGGACGCCATGTCAGGACTCATCTCCAAGACCGCCGAGGCCGTAGGCCGCAACGGACTCTCATACCGCCTGCTCTCCTATATTCTGGTGTGTAGTACCGTATTGGCGATGATCATTACGGTGCTGCAACTCGCCTGGGATTACCGCAAGGATGTCGCCGTCATCGAAGACAGCATCGGCCAGATCGAAGCCTCCTTTTTGCAACCTATTGCCGCCAGCTTGTGGAACCTCGATGAGGAGCAGGTCAAAGTGCAGATCGAAGGGATCATGAACCTGCCCAACATGCAGTTTGTGATGGTCAAGGAGATGCTCGGCAACTCCGAAGTGCCACTGTTGACCCAGGGAGTGGAACGGGAAAGCTATGACATCTCCCAGGAGTTCAATCTCACCTATCAGGGGGAAATTGTCGGCAAGCTGTTTGTCGCCGCGTCGCTGGAGCAGATTTACCAGCGTCTGATTGAGAAGTCAGTGCTGATCATGGTCAGCCAGACCATCAAGACCCTGGTGGTCTCATTTTGTATCCTGATCATCATTTACTATCTGGTGGTCAGACACATCAACCGCATCGCCAACTACGCCCAGAAGTTCAACCTCGATCGGCTCGACATGGAGCTGGTGCTGGAGGGGCGTCCGCAACCACGCAAGAAACCCGACGAACTGGATACCCTGGTCTCCACCCTCAACCAGATGCGCACACGGCTACGTGACGAGCTGGTCGCTCGTCATCAGGCGGTGGAACAGCTGCAACAGGAGCGGGATTTCTCCGCCACCCTGATCAACTCCGCCAACATGGTCATCTGCTGCATGGAACCAGACTTGACCATCGCCAGCATCAACCCGGCAGCCATACTGCTGACCGGCTACCACCAGCAGGAGCTGTTGCAACACAACTGGCTGGATCTCTTTGTCAGCCCGGCGCAACGGGAAGAGCTGAACGATATTCTGGCGGCGGAAGGTTCACTGGCGGACAAAGAGGTCATCATGCATGACCAGCAGGCCCACGAGCTGGTGCTGCAGTGGACCTTCGTACCCTTCTATGAAGGGCCGAACCTCAAGTACCAGATCGGCTTCGGCTACGACATCACCCAGCTGAAAAAGGTCGAGCGGGAGATAATCCAGCTCAACGAGCAGCTGGAAGGAAAAGTGGTGGAGCGTACCCGCAGCCTGAGCGAAGCCAACAACCAGCTGGGCAAGGCGTACGACGACCTGAAACAAGCCCAGCAAACCCTGGTGGAGTCGGAGAAGATGGCCTCCCTCGGCTCGCTGGTGGCCGGGGTGGCACACGAGATCAATACCCCAATAGGCATCAGTGTGACCGCCTCCTCCTACCTGCAGGAACGGGTTGCCGATTTCAAATCTCATATAGAGTCAAAACAGCTGTCGCGTTCCTATCTCAACGAGTTCACCGTCAACCTCGACGAGTCGATGCAGCTGCTGCAGAGCAACCTGCGGCGCGCCTCCGAGCTGATTGCCAGCTTCAAGCAGGTGGCGGTCGACCAGTCATCGGAAGCACGCTACAACTTCAGCCTCGCCGACAACCTCCATCAGGTGGTGGTCTCGCTTGGCCACAAACTGAAGAAGAGCCAGTGCGAAGTGGATATCCAGTGCGATCCCAAGCTGTCTATATTCTCCTTCCCGGGCAGTTTTACCCAGATCTACTCGAACCTGATCCTCAACTCCATCAACCACGGGTTCGACAACTGGGACAAACCGAAGAAGATCACCATCAAGGTGGAACAGCAGGGAGAGGAGCTGTTTATCGACTATTCGGACAATGGCCGCGGCATCCCGCCCGAAATCTTGCCGCGCATCTTCGATCCCTTCGTCACCTCCAAGCGGGGTCAGGGTGGCAGCGGTCTGGGCACCCACATCATCTACAACCTGGTGGTGCAACTGCTGAAAGGCCGTATCAGCTGTGCCAGCGAACCGGGCCAGGGCGCCCAGTTCCATATTCGCCTGCCGATCCAACATAACTGAGTGCTGGCTCTTGTGAGCCAGCCGCTTTATCCCCATCATGCTGTGATTGCATTCTTAATGAGCGGAGAACCTCGCAATGGCACAGCATTTTGACTATATCGCCATCGGCGGCGGCAGCGGCGGTATTGCTTCTGCCAACCGGGCTGCCATGTACGGTAAGAAAGTTGCCCTGATTGAAGCCAAAGAGTTGGGTGGAACCTGCGTCAACGTAGGCTGCGTACCGAAGAAGGCTATGTGGTATGCAGGCCAGATCGCCGATGCCCTGAAATATGGCGCCGACTACGGCTTTGACACCACCCTCAACCACTTCAACTGGGCCAAGCTGGTCGAGTCCCGCCAGGCCTACATAGGCCGCATTCACCAGTCCTATCAGAACGTGCTGGGCAAGAACCAGATCACCGTCATCAAGGGCTTCGCCCGCTTCGTCAGCAGCAACACCATCGAGGTTAATGGCGAGCACTACACGGCCGATCATATCCTGATCGCTACCGGTGGCCGCCCGGAAATTCCGGCCATCCCGGGTGCCGAGCTGGGTATCGACTCCGACGGTTTCTTTGACCTGCAAAGCCAGCCCAAGCGGGTTGCCGTGGTTGGAGCTGGCTACATCGCAGTCGAGATCGCTGGCGTGATGCAGGCACTCGGCTCAGAGACCCATCTGGTGGTGCGCAAGCACGCGCCGCTGCGCAACTTCGACCCCATGATCCACGAGACTCTGGTCGAAATCATGGCGCAGGAAGGGCCCAAGCTGCACACCCACGCCATTCCCAAAGCCGTGATCAAGAACGCTGACAACAGCCTGACCCTGCAACTGGAAGATGGTCGCCACCTCACCGTTGACTGCCTGATCTGGGCCATCGGCCGGGTACCGGCTACCGACAACCTCAACCTGGCTGCCGCTGGCATCACGCTGGACGAGAAGGGCTTTATCCCGACCGACAAGTTCCAGAACACCGCCGTCGCCAACATCTATGCAGTGGGTGACAACACGGGGCGCATCCAACTCACCCCGGTGGCTGTCGCCGCGGGCCGTCGCCTCTCCGAACGGCTGTTCAACAACAAGCCGAACGAGCACCTCAACTACGATCTGGTGCCGACCGTGGTGTTCAGCCACCCGCCCATAGGTACCATTGGCATGACCGAACCGGAAGCCATCGCCGAATACGGCGAAGATCAGGTGAAGGTCTACCGCAGCCAGTTCACCGCCATGTACTCGGCACTGACCCAGCATCGCCAGCCCACCCGGATGAAGCTGGTCTGTGTCGGCCCGGAAGAGAAGGTAGTCGGTCTGCACGGCATCGGCTTTGCGATGGACGAGATCCTGCAAGGCTTCGGCGTCGCCATGAAGATGGGTGCCACCAAGGCCGATTTCGACAACTGCGTGGCGATCCATCCGACCAGTGCAGAAGAGTTCGTGACAATGCGATAGGTACGTTTGAAGTCGGCCTGTCATTATCAGGCCAACTTCAACAACTAAGTTCCCACGCCTCATCCCACCAGCGCTGAAGAGTTCGTGACGATGCGATAGGTACGTTTGAAGTTGACCTTTCACGAGGAGCCAGCTTCGACAACCATCTAACCCCTTCTCCCAAACCCGGCTCAGGCCGGGTTTTTTGATCCCTCCTCGCTATTTCTCTCGCAAATCCGCCGTTCTTTACGCCGATTTTACGCCTGCCACATGGCGCTTTATGGCGCCTTTACGCCTGTTTTACATACCCTTTTCAGCGTCAATGACACCAACAGAGTCGATATGGTCTTACATCGGCTCTCGCAGCTAATTATCTCAATGGAGTCGATATGAATTGGTTATATCTGCTGCTCGTCCTCGCCTTGATGGCCTATCTGATGCGCGCACTCACGCGCAGTCACGAGTGAGGGACTACCTATATGCAGCAAGAAATTATCTACCCGGTGGCCAGCAAACTGCCGAGCCTCGTGAGCAATCCAATGCGTGCCCTGACGCACCGTGACCACGAGTGAGGAACTAGAACATGTGGCAAGAAATAATCTATCCGGTGGCCTTCGTGCTGCTGGTTCTGCTGCCGGCACCGCTGCTGGGTAACTACATCTACCGGGTATTTGAAGGCAAAATCCACTGGCTGGCGCCGGTCGAGCGCGCCACACTGGCTTGCTGTGGCACCGATGGACGGGAGCAGGACTGGAAGTCCTACGCCCTCAGCTTGCTGGCCTTCAACGGCGCCGGTTTCGGTCTGCTGTTCCTGATCCTGATGGCGCAGGGGTTGCTGCCCCTCAACCCGCAGCAACTGCCGGGTCTGAGTTGGCAACTGGCATTCAACACCGCGGTCAGCTTTATGACCAACACCAACTGGCAAGCCTATTCCGGTGAGGCCAGCCTCTCCTACTTCAGCCAGATGGTGGGCCTGACCACCCAGAACTTCGTCTCCGCAGGGACGGGCGCCGCCGTCGCCATTGCCCTGTTCCGCGGTATCGCTCGTCAGCAGACCATCAACCTTGGCAACTTCTGGCAGGATCTGGTGCGTTTCTGCCTCTATGTGCTGCTGCCCATCGCGTTGATCATGGCGCTGGTGCTGGTATGGCAAGGGGTGCCGCAAAGCCTCTCCGCCTATCTGCCGTTCCACGGTGTGGAGGGTCAGGAGCAGCTGCTGCCCCTCGGCCCGGCGGCCTCGCAGATCGCCATCAAGCAACTGGGCTCCAACGGCGGCGGCTTCTTCGGCATCAACTCGGCACATCCGTTCGAGAACCCGACAGCCCTCTCCAACTGGCTGGAGATGGTCGCCCTGCTCACCATCGCCGCTGCAATGGTCTTTACTCTGGGCCGCTATGTGAAAGACATGGCCCACAGCCGCGCCATTCTCGGCGCCATGACCCTCATGCTGGTGCTGGGGCTCTTCGTCTCACTCTCTCAGGAGTTGAAACCGGATCCCACCCTCGCCCAGCTCACCACTGACGCCAGCAACATGGCTGGCAACTGGGAAGGCAAGGAGAGCCGCTTCGGCCCTGTGCTCTCCAGCATCTGGGAAGTGGCGACTACTGCCGCCTCCAACGGTGCCGTCAACGCCATGCACGACAGCTTTACTCCGCTCGGCGGCATGGTGGGCATGATCAACATGCTGCTGGGTGAGGTCATCTTCGGCGGGGTCGGCTCCGGTATCTACGGCATGATGCTGTTCGTACTGCTGACCGTGTTCCTGTGCGGCCTGATGGTGGGACGTACCCCGACCTATCTGGGCAAACGCCTCGGCATCACCGAGATGAAGTGGGTCGTCGCCAGCATGTTGGTCATGCCGGTGGGGGTTTTGGTGATCGGTGGTGTCACCCTGCTGATGCCGGATGCCAGCACCATCATCGGCCATGATGGCCCGCACGGTCTGTCACGCCTCATCTACGCCTACGCCTCGGCTGCCGGCAACAACGGCTCCGCCTTCGCCGGTTTTGCCGCCGGTGACAACTGGCAGTGCATCGCCATCGGTCTGGCCATGCTGCTCGGTCGCTTCGGCTACATCATTCCGGTACTGGCCATCGCCGGTCAGCTGGCCCGTGCGCCCCGTCAGGAGACGAGCGAAGGGGACTTCCCCATCAGCGGCCCGCTGTTCGTTACCCTGCTGATCATCACCGTCCTGCTGATAGGTGGCCTCTCCTTCCTGCCGGTGCTGGCACTGGGCCCGGTGGCCGAACATCTGAGCCTGATCGGAGGTGCACTCTGATGAACCTGACCCTGTCGATCACCATCAGGATGCCAATAGCCAACTATCTGATGCTGGGAGCTTTCCAATGAGCAAGTCCACTGCAATGAGCACCGACACCATGTTGGTGAAGGGCAAAAAACAGAAATCACAGATCATCCAGGCAATGGTTGAGGCCCTCTATCGCTTCAATCCCAAGGCACTGTTTGGCAGCCCCATCCTGTTCACCCTCTGGCTGGCCGCAGTCATGGCGACCGTGGAGTCCCTGCTGGGGCAGCCTTTCTCCGGCGTCGCCCCCTCGCTGGCCTGGCAGCTGACCGCCTGGCTCTGGCTGACCCTCTGGTTTGCCAACTTCGCGGAAACCCTGGCCGAGGGGCGCGGCAAGGCGCGAGCCGACAGCCTGAAAGCGGGCATGAGCCAGCTCAAGGCCCGCCGGGTGGCTAATGCCAAAGATGGTCAGGGCGAGTGGGTACCCGCTACCAGCCTGATGAAGGGGGACCTGGTGCTGGTACGCAGCGGCGAGATGATCCCGGCCGACGGCGAAGTGGTCGCCGGCATCGCCTCAGTCAACGAGGCGGCCATCACCGGTGAATCCGCCCCCGTCATTCGCGAGTCGGGGACCGACCGCAGTGGCGTGACCGGCAACACGACGGTCGTCTCCGACGAGATCTGGGTGCGCGTCAGCAACAATCCGGGCGAGAGCACACTGGATCGGATGATTGCACTGGTGGAAGGGGCCAAACGCCAGAAGACCCCCAACGAGATGGCGCTGGACGCCCTGCTGGTGGGTCTGACCCTGATCTTCCTGTTGGTGGTCGCCACCCTGCCCTGGTTCCTCGACTACAACGGCACCCAGGTACCGCGTCTCTACCTGATTGCCCTCTTTATCACCCTGATCCCGACCACCATCGGTGGCCTGCTCTCCGCCATCGGCATTGCCGGTATGGATCGATTGGTGAAGCTGAACGTCATCGCCAAGTCTGGCCGTGCCGTCGAAGCGGCCGGTGACGTGCGCACCCTGCTGTTGGACAAGACCGGCACCATCACCTTCGGCAACCGGATGGCCGACGAGTTGATCCCGGCACCGGGTGTCGACCCTGCCCTGCTGGCACAAGCGGCCATGCTGGCCTCGCTGGGTGACAACACCCCGGAGGGCAAATCCATCCTGACTCTGGCCAGCAAGAGCATGGCCAAGCCGAGCCAGCTGGAGAGCGACAAGGTGATCCCCTTCAGCGCCGAAACCCGGCTGAGCGGACTGGATCGCAACGGTCATCAATATCGCAAGGGTGCGGTGGATGCCGTGTTGAACTACCTCAGCCTCGACCGCAAGGCGGTGCCGGAGCTGGTGCTCAAGTCGGTCGACAGTATCGCCCGTCAGGGTGGGACTCCGCTGCTGGTCTGCACTCAGGAGAAACTGCTGGGGGTGGTCTACCTCAAGGACATCATCAAGCCCGGTATCAAGGCTCGCTTCCAGATCCTGCGCCACATGGGGATCCGCACCGTGATGATCACCGGCGACAACCCGAAAACCGCCGCCGCCATCGCCGCCGAAGCCGGGGTGGATGACTTCATCGCCGAAGCAACGCCGGAGAAGAAGCTCGCCTATATCCGACAGGAGCAGGCCGATGGCCGTCTGGTCGCCATGTGCGGTGACGGCGCCAACGATGCGCCCGCGCTGGCGCAGGCTGACGTGGGTCTGGCCATGAACGAGGGTACCCAGGCCGCCAAGGAGGCGGGCAACCTGGTGGATCTCGACTCCAACCCCACCAAGCTGCTGGACGTGGTGCTGGTCGGCAAACAGCTGCTGGTGACCCGTGGCGCCCTGACCACCTTCTCCATCGCCAACGACGTGGCCAAGTACTTTGCCATCCTGCCAGCCCTGTTCATCGCCGCCTACCCGCAACTGGGGGTACTGAACCTGATGCAGCTGGGCAGCCCGCAGAGCGCCATCCTGTCGGCCATCATCTTCAACGCCCTGATCATTGTGGCGCTGGTGCCGCTGGCCCTGCGTGGTGTCGACCTGAAAGGCTCGGCCGCCAGTCTGCTGCGCCGCAACCTGTTGATCTACGGGGTCGGTGGTCTGCTGGTGCCGTTTATCGGCATCAAGCTGATCGATCTGGTCATTACCGGCCTGGGTCTGGTGTAACGACATAACCGGGATGCGGGGCAGACCCGCATCCCCAGCCATCCATTTGGAGCAAGAGAATCATGATAGCAATCAGAACCCTGTTGACCCTGACCCTGCTGCTGGGAGTGGGTTATCCGCTGGCGGTCACCGGACTGGCCCAACTACTGTTCCCCTGGCAGGCCAACGGCAGCCAGCTGACCGACAGCAAACAGCAACTGATCGGTAGCGCCCTGCTGGGGCAGAAATTCGAGCGAGCTGACTACTTCCATCCCCGCCCCTCAGCCAGCGATTTCAACACCATAGGCGGCAGCGCCAGCAATCTGGGGATGAGTTCGCCACTGCGGGCAGAGTTTGCCGAACAGGCCGCCAAGGCACAGCCGGGAACCAGCTCCCCCGCCATGCTGACCCGCTCCGCCTCCGGCCTCGATCCCCACCTGCCGCTGGATGCGGTGCTGGCTCAGGTCGACCGCGTCGCCAAAGAACGTGGACTGGATCCCGCCCAACTGACGGAGCAGGTCAAGTCGGCCACACAAGCTGGTATCCTTGGCCCGCAGGTGGTCAACATTCTCCAGCTGAATCTACAACTGGATCATCAAAAGGGCGCCTGATGGTGCCCATTCCGATTTGGTGATGACCTCGATTTTCGCAACGGGCAGTTGGCTCGATAGGGATAACAATGGCTGATGTAGCAAGCGCTGATGCCCTGCTGACGAGTCTGATGCAGGAGCATGGTGATGCGTGATGAGGTAAGGGCCGACGCCCTGCTGGCGAGCCTGGAACAGGAGCACAAGGGCAAGCTGAAGGTGTTTCTCGGGGCAGCTCCCGGCGTGGGCAAGACCTACGCCATGCTGCAGGCAGTGCGGGAACAGGCCAAAGAGGGGGTCGACATTCTGATCGGCGTGGTGGAGACCCATGGCCGTCAGGAGACCCTGGCTCTGCTCGACAAGCTCGCCATCATGCCGCGCAAGATCCACATGCACCGCCAGCAGCGACTGGAGGAGATGGATCTCGACGGCCTGCTCGCCCGCAAACCGGCCATCGCCGTGGTGGACGAGCTGGCCCACAGCAACGCCCCCGGCAGCCGCCACGAGAAGCGCTGGCAGGATGTGGAGGAGCTACTCAACGCCGGGATCGACGTCTACACCACCCTCAACGTGCAGCATCTGGAGAGCCTCAACGATCTGGTGTGGCAGCTGACCGGGGTCAGGGTGAAAGAGACTCTGCCAGATCAGGTGCTGCTGGAAGCCGACAGTCTGGTGCTGATCGACCTGCCCCCCAAGGAGCTGCTCGGCCGCCTCAAGGAGGGCAAGGTCTATGTGCCCCATCAGGCCAAGGCGGCGCTGCAATCCTTCTTCTCCCTCAACAACCTCACCGCATTGCGGGAGCTGGCGATGCAGACTGCTGCCAGCCATGTGGAGGGCGATCTGCAACTGCAGTGGCAGGCAGCAGGCAAGAGCACCTTGCCGCTGCGGGGCAAGCTGATGGTTTGCCTCGGTGACCTGCACGGCTCGGCGCTGGTGCGCTACGGCCACCGCTTTGCCCAGCGCCGTCAGCTCCCGTGGCTGGTGGTGCATGTCGACAGCAATGGCCGCCGCTCGGCCGATGTGGAGCAGGCGCTGGCGCTCGCCTCCCACCTCGGCGCCAAGGTGCTGACGCTATCCAGCCCGGCGGTCGCCAACACCCTGCTGGAGACCGCCGAACAGCAGCAGGTCTCCCAGCTTCTGCTCGGCAAACCTCACAAGGCGCCGTGGCGTCGCTCGCTGGTGCAACACCTGCTCAAGCAGGCGCAGGGGCTCGAAATCACGCTGGTCGATACCGAGAAGCAGAAGCCCGAAGTGGGGATGCGCGTCCCGACCCCGAAGGATATTCACCACAGCCTGCTGGCAGTGGTGATCATGGGGATCACCTCGGCCGCCGCCTGGGGGCTCTCCTACTGGCTGCCCCCCGCAGCGTTGCCGCTCATCTTTGTACTGGGGGTGCTGGCGACTGCCCTCACCACCAGCCTGGTACCCGCCACACTGGCGGCTGTGCTGGGATTTATCGCCCACAATCTGCTCTTCACCGCACCCTACTTCTCCCTGAGCGTCGCCAACCACAGCGACCTGCTCACCCTGTTTGTGCTGCTTATCGTCGGCATGACCGCGGGGCGGCTCGCCTCCCGTCAGCGCCAGCAGTTGATCGGTCTGCGAGAGACCCAGCAGCTGGGCAATGCCCTGCTCTCCCTCAGTCAGGGGCTGGCGACCGCCAGCAGCCCGGAGGAGGTGCTTAGACAAGGTGCCCAGGCCATTTCACTGGCGCTCGGCCAACCGACCGTGGTGATCGACAAGGAGTTCAACGACAGGCTCGGCAACGAGAAGCACAGGCCCGGGCAGACCGACAAGGCGGCCATCGACTGGTGTCTGGCCCAGAAGCAGAGCGCCGGAGCCCACACCGCCACCCTCAATGCTGCCGAGGCCCAGTATCACCATCTCAGCGACGATCTGGTGATCGGCATAACGCTGGCCAATCCTCTCTCCTCCTCTGCCGAACACCAGCTGCAGGCGCTGCTCACCGACATTCGCGCCGCGCTGGCGCGGATCGACCTCAACGAGCGGCTGGCCGATAGCCAGCTACAGGCGGAGACCGACCGGATGCGTGCCGCTCTGCTCTCCTCGGTCTCCCACGATTTGAAAACACCGCTGGCCACCATCATGGGGGCTGGCAGCACCCTGCTGGAATATGGTGACCGGATCCCCGCCGAAGACCGCGACGAACTGCTCCACTCGGTGCAGGAGGAGGCGCGCCGCCTCCACAGCTATGTGCAGAATCTGCTGGATATGACCCGCATCGGCTCCCCCGACTTCCAGCTGAAACGGGACTGGGTCGATCTGGCGGATCTGGTGGAAAGCGCCCGCAAGCGGCTCGACTCCTCCTGGCGCCAGCACAAGCTGCTGGTCCATTTCGATCAGCATGTGCCCCAGCTCTATGTGCACGGCGCCCTGATCGAGCAGGTGCTGGTCAATATTCTCGACAACGCCTCCCGCTACTCGCCGGCTGGCACCCCCATCGAGTTCAAGGTGATGGTGGCCGAACCCGACCTCATCATTGACATCATCGATATCGGGGTCGGTATCGCCGAGTCGGATCGGGAGAAGATCTTCAATCTCTTCTACACCCAGCCGGTGGGCGATTGCGGCAGCCGTGGCACCGGGCTTGGCCTCGCCATTTCCCGCGCTATGATAGAGGCCCACGGCGGCAAGATTTGGGCCTTCTCCGGCCCCAATGGCAACGGCACCTGCATGCGCATCTCTCTGCCGCTAGCCCTCAATTCACCGGAGGTTTGATGGCTGAAAGCCTGCTCGGGTCACTCAGCCCCTCCCACCATTCGCCTCTGGAGGTTCGATGGCGCACATTCTGGTCATAGATGATGAAGCGGCGATCCGTCGCTTTCTGCGGATCAGCCTGATTGCCGAGGGGCATCAGGTGAGTGAGGCGGTGGGGGTCAATGAAGGGCTGGAGCAGTATCGCCACCTCAACCCCGATCTGGTGATCCTCGATCTCGGCCTGCCTGACGGCGATGGCATTCAGGTGTTGCAGGCCATTCGCGAACACCACCCCAACCCGGTGCTGGTGTTGTCGGCCCGTGATTCGGAGCAGGAGAAGGTGCGCTTGCTGGATGCCGGCGCCAACGACTACATGAGCAAGCCGTTCGGCATCGGCGAGATGATGGCCCGCATTCGCGTGCTCTTGCGCCAGCGTGCTGGCGTCAGCAGTGGCGAGCGGCGCCACTTCCCCCAATGCGGCCTGACGCTGGATATCAGCAGCCACAAGGTGACCATGAAGGAAGAAGAAATCCCCCTCTCCCGCAAGGAGTTCGCCCTGCTGCAGGCGCTGGTGTGCCACCCCGGCAAGCTGGTGATGCAGACCCAGTTGCTCAACGACATCTGGGGGCCGAGCCACAAGGAGGACACCCACTACCTGCGCATCGTTATCGCCAGCCTGCGTAAAAAGCTGGGGGATAACCCCCAGCAACCAACGCTTATCGAGACCGAATCCGGTATTGGCTACCGCTTTATCGGCAACTGACGTTTCACGTGGAACGACGCCCGCAGCAAATCAGCGCCAACAGACCGCAGCCACTCAGCAACAGGCCGAGATCCTGCAATCCGGCCGCCACCGCCAACCCCAGACTGAGCAGTAGGTAGTAGCCAAGTCCGAACAGGGCGCCAGCACTGCCCGCTACTTCGCGATAGGCCAGCAGCGCCTGACTCAGCACATTGGGAATAGCCAGCCCGAAAGCGACGACGACACCCATCATGGGCAACAGGAACCAGAGGCTGGCCTGACTCGCCCATACCAGCAGCCCGGTAACCAGCGCCAGCACGCTAGCCAGTTGGGTCAGAGATGACGGCAGCCACCCCCTCCCCAGCAGATGCTTGTTGAGCAGGCTGCCGAGCAGAGTCGCCAGCGCCAGCAAGATCCCCGAATAGCCAAACTCGCCGGTGCTCAATCCCAATCCGGCAAACAGGAAGGGGGCCAGACTGTAGTAGCCAAACAGCATGGTGTTGAACAGGGCGACCAGCATGGCACTGCGCCAGAGTCCGCCATCCTTCATCATCCGACACGCCAGCGGCCAGAGCGCGACTCGCTGGCTGGTGGCCGGGCGGGTTTCCGGCAACTGCCAGCAGGTAACCAGCAGCAAACCTACCGCCAGGACCAGCAGACCGCTGAACACTCCGAGATAGCCGAACCCGCTCGCCAGCTGGCCACCACTGAGCAGCCCCAGCACTGGGCTCAGTGAGAGCGCAATGCCCATCACCGAGAAGACCCGCGCCAGATCGCTACCCTGATAGCTGTCGCGCAGCATGGTCTGGGTCACCACGGAGCCCACGGCGGCGCCAAAAGCCGAGATAACCCGGGCCAGCAGCAGGGTTTCAAACTGGTTGGCCAGCAGCGCCAGCAGGGTGCCCGCACCGTAAGTCAGCAGACCGGCCAGCATGGCGGGGCGCCGTCCGATCAGATCGCAGAGCCGACCCCAGCAGACCACGCCCACCGCAAACGCCAGAAAATAGACCGACAGGGTCTGGGATGCCTGCCCTTCGCTCACCTGAAACTGGCTGGCGATGTGGGTCAGGACCGGGCTGTAGATGGTCTCCACAATTTGGGGAAACATCATCAACCCCACCACCAGCCAGAGCGGTGGCAACTTGTTGTTCATGACAAACCTCCTTCACAAGAGGTCGCCATTCTAGAGAGATGCCGATTGTCTGATTACAATAAGCAGGACTATAAACATCAAAAATCGGACATATGGCCTTTATTCTTCCCGATCACCCTTTTGACCCCGACCAGCTGACGGGCAGCGTGATCGGCATCGCCTCCGCCCTCGGTTGGCACGACTCGGGCCTGCATCAACATCAGCGCCATCAGCTGTTGTTCGCCCAATCCGGCTGCATGACCATGGAGCTGGAAGGTCGGGTCTGCCTGCTGCCGCCCACCCGCGCCGCCTGGCTGCCAGCGGGCACTGCCCACCGGGTACTGATGCGCGGTGTGGTAGCCTACCGCTCACTCTACTTCCAGCCGCACCCCGAGTTGCCCGGCACGGTGGAGGTGCTGGCTGTCAATCCGCTGCTGCACGAACTGATCGAGCGGATGGCGCTCTGGCCGTGGGACAAACCGCAAGAGCAGCAACAACGGACGGTGGCACTGTTTATGGAGGAGTTGGGGCAGGCGCCGCGGGAGTCGTGGCAGTTGCCGCTGCCAACCGATCCCAGACTGGGCGGCTGGCTACAGCAGTTGAAACGGGGGGATGCCCTGCCGGAGCGGCTCAATCAGTTAGCCGGACAGATTGGTGCCAGCGACAAGACCATTGGCCGTATCTTTATGCGGGAGACCGGCATGAGCTATCAGGCGTGGCGTCAGCAGTGGCGGCTGTTGCGCGCCATGGAGCTGCTGGCAGAAAGCGAGTCCATCAGCCGGGTTGCCGCTGCGCTGGAGTTCTCCAGCGACAGCGCCTTCATCAGCTTCTTCAAACAACATACGGGACAGACCCCCCTGCGCTATCTCAGCTCTCGGGGTGAGTCGCCACAGCCTGACTCGCCTCCACCACCAGGGTATCCAGCGCCAGCGGCTTGAGATTGTACAGCGCATCCTGCACCACGGCATGAGATGCCTGTTGCAACTCGCTCTGCACATCCTGCTCCAGCTGGGCACTCTCCAGCTCGGGCCGCGGGTTTTCGTTGGCCATCACGTTCAGGCTCAGGACACTCACAATCAGGGTAGCGATCAGGCTTTTCATCTGGTTTGCTCCGGTATGGTTGAGATGACCAGATAGCTATTCCAATAGTTGTGCCAATCCTCACACAATTCATAACATGATGATTTTGTTTAAATTAACTATATCTCGATACCAAATTGAGTCGCAAAATGCATCCCGCTCGGTCATTTTTAAACCAACAGTTGGTGCTTTTAACCACGCTTGATTTTTGCACCATGTTCCACGTGGAACGTCCCATCTTTTTGATCGACACCTGCTTTTAAACTGAGCTATGGTGCTACATCTTCGTAACTGACTCTGGATCTGTCACCGAATGGAATTTTCCTTGTTCGGCGAGAAGTTCACTCGCCACGCCGGTATTACCCAACTCATGGATGACCTCAATCAGGGGCTGACCAATCCGGACGCCATCATGCTGGGTGGCGGCAATCCGGCCCCGATCCCCGCCATGCTGGAACGCTTTCAAGCCGAGGCCAAGAGCCTACTCGACAACGGCGAGCTGGTCAAAGCGATGGCCAACTACGACGGCCCACAGGGCAAAGACAGGTTCACCAAAGCGCTGGCCGCCCTGCTCAGCAAGGAGCTGGGCTGGGATATCTCGGCCCGCAATATCGCCCTGACCAACGGCAGTCAGAATGCCTTCTTCTACCTGTTCAATCTGCTGGCTGGCGAATTTGCCGATGGCCTCAAGAAGAAGGTGCTGTTCCCGCTCGCCCCCGAATACATCGGCTATGCCGACTCGGCGCTGGCCGACGACTACTTTGTGGCCTACAAACCCACCATCGAGAAGCTGCCCGATGGCCAGTTCAAATACCACGTGGATTTCGAGAGCCTGCAGGTAGGTAACGACATCGGGGTGATCTGCGTCTCCCGCCCAACCAACCCCACCGGCAATGTGCTGACCGATGAAGAGATCGAACACCTCGATCAGATCGCCCGCGACAAGGGGATTCCGCTGCTGATCGACAACGCCTACGGCGTTCCCTTCCCGGGCATCATCTTCAGCGAAGCCAAGCCGTTCTGGAACGCCAACACCATCCTCTGCATGAGCCTCTCCAAACTCGGCTTGCCGGGCACCCGCTGCGGCATCGTCATCGCCGACGAGAAGATCATTCAGGCCATCACCAACCTGAGCGGCATCATCAATCTGGCGCCGGGCAGTCTGGGGCCCGCCATCACCATCCCGATGATCGAGAGCGGCGATATCATCGCCCTCAGCGAACAGGTGGTGAAGCCCTTCTATCAGCAGAAGGCGGAGCTGGCGGTGCAGCTGCTGCGCGAAGCGATCCCCGACCCGCGCTTCCACATTCATAAACCGGAAGGGGCCCTCTTCCTCTGGCTCTGGTTTGAAGGCTTGCCGATCCACTGTCAGGAGCTTTATGAGCGACTGAAGGCGAAGAATCTGCTGATCGTGCCGGGTCACTACTTCTTCCCCGGCATTGATGACCCCGAGTGGCGCCACAGCCAGGAGTGCATCCGCCTCAACTACTCCCAGAGCGAGGAGCTGGTGCGTCGCGGCATAGCCATTCTGGCCGACGAGATCAACGCCCTCTACGCTGGGTAATCCAATCCAGCGATACAAAAACAGAAAGGCCTGCAGATGCAGGCCTTTGTCGTTTATCGCGATCCGGTTTACTTAGCCGGGCAGCGCCAGCTGCTCGGGTTTACCGATGGGGATGGCGCGGGGCTTGAGCGCCTCCGGCAGTTCGCGCGCCAGATCGATGGTCAGCAGACCATGCTCCAGCTTGGCGCCCTGCACTTCCACGTGCTGGCTCAGCTTGAAGGCAAGCTCGAAGTCGCGCTCGGCAATCCCCTGATGGAGGAACTGACGCTCACCGGCCGCAGTCCCTTTGCGCCCCTTCACCTTGAGGGTGCCGTTTTCGGTCTCCAGCTCCAGCTCTTCGCGCTCGAAGCCAGCCACGGCGACCGTGATGCGATAGCCATCCTGATCGCGCTTTTCAATGTTGTACGGAGGGTAAGCTGCGGTCTTCTGCTCGAACAGACCTTCCAGCTCACGGGCCATCCGCTCGAAGCCAACGGCGTTGGAATAGAGATGAGAAAAATCGAGGTTACGCATAATCCTATCCTTCTAATAAGCAACAGGTTCAACTCTCCACAGGCCCGTCATCGGCACCCGGGAAATTTTAAAATTTCAGTGAATTCAGGCTATCAGCCGTTGATCTCGATCTTGCGCGGCTTCATCGCCTCGGGCACTTCACGCACCAGCTCGATGTGCAGCAAGCCGTTTTTCAGGTCGGCCCCTTTCACCCGCACATAATCGGCCAGCTGGAAGCGGCGCTCGAAACCACGTTCGGCGATCCCCTGATAGAGATAGTTGCGCCCGGTGTCGGCCTGCTTGTTGCCCTTCACTGTCAGCAGATTTTCCTGGAAGCTCAGCTCCAGCTCTTCCTGGGTAAAGCCCGCCACCGCCATGCTGATGCGGTAGTCATTGTCACCCAACTGCTCGATGTTGTAGGGGGGATAACCGGCATTGCCATTGCTGGCCGCAGATTCGATGAGATTGGCCAGACGATCGAAACCAATGGCAGAACGATAGAGCGGAGAAAAGTCGATAGAACGCATAGTATTACCCTCTTGTGAGCGATAACGGATTGTTTGCCCTCCTTATGGACGGGCGCCTGGTCGAAACCTCTGTCGAGCGTTCCAGCCTTGTTACCTATATAGGGGCTCACTTTTTCCTTTCAAGGGGATTTTTTCAAATTTTTTAAATGGCCGCGCCGATCTGTAGAACATCAACCTGTTGGCCCGATAGTGATGATAATCGACCCATGGGCCACTGATGGAAACTCGCTCCGTCTCCCATAATTGGTTGCATATCCCACCAGCCAACATGGAGCCATCCCATGAAGATTACCCAGGTTCGCAACGCCACCCTGCTGCTCAACTATGCCGGCACCCGCTTTCTGATCGACCCCATGCTCTCTGCCAAGGGGGCCTTCCCCGGCTTTGAGGGCACCGCCAACAGCCATCTGCGCAATCCGCTGGTCGAGCTGCCGCTACCGATCGATGAGCTGGTCGATGTGGATGCCGTTATCGTCACCCACGACCATCCCGACCACTGGGATGACGCCGCCAGAACACTAATCCCCAAACATCTGCCGCTCTTGGTACAACATCAGAAAGATGCCGATGCCATTCGTGCCAGTGGCTTTGAGGATGTGCGCCTGCTGAGCGACCAGCCCGAGTTTGCCGGCATTCGCCTGCAGCAGACCGGTGGCCAGCACGGCAGCGACCAGTTGATGGCGGTACTGGGCGAGCGCATGGGAGAAGTGTGCGGCGTGGTCTTCTCCCACCCCGATGAACAGTGCCTCTATCTGGTCGGTGATACCATCTGGCATCCCCGGGTCGAGCAAGCCCTGCAACAGCATCAACCCGAGGTCATCATCCTCAACTGTGGCGATGCACAGGTGCCCGGACTCGGTTCCATCATCATGGGCAAGGAGGATGTCGCCGCCGTTTATCAGGCCGCACCGCAAGCCACGCTGATCGCCAGCCATATGGAGGCGGTCAATCACGCCGTGCTGTCACGCCAGGAGCTGCGCGACTATCTGGCGGACCGGGGCATGACGGATCGGGTACGGGTGCCAGAAGATGGCGAGGCGATATCACTGTGACCCGCAGGAGGGCCATGCCAGAGATGGCCCTTCGGCTTTCACTGCCGAACGCTTATGATGAGGGGTCTGCGCGCAGAGAGGAGCCAACACCATGACCACCCCGATCGTTGCCGTGGTGACCTTCGATCACTTCAGCCCTTTTCACTGCGCCGTCCCCTGCCTCATCTTCGGCGATATTCTGCCGGGCCAACCGCTGTTCGAGCTCAAGATCTGCTGCGGCGATGGCAACCCTCATTCACACTCGGCGCAAGGCTTCACCATTCAGGCTCCCCATGGGCTGGAGGTGCTGGCCGAGGCGGAGATCATCGTTATTCCCTTCTGGCACGACCCGGCAGCACGGCCACCCGCAGCGCTGCTCGATGCCCTGATTGCCGCCAGAGCCAGAGGTGCCCGACTGGTCGGGCTCTGTCTCGGCACCTATGTGCTCGCCTACGCCGGGCTGCTCAATGGTCGCAAGGCATCGACCCACTGGGAGTACGAGCAGGATTTCTGCCACCGCTTTCCCTGCGTGCAGCTCGATACCAACGCCCTCTATGTGGATGACGAAGGGCTGGTCACCTCGGCAGGCACTGCCGCCGGGCTGGACTGCTGCCTCTATCTGGTGCGCCAGTACCACGGCTCGGCCATCGCCAACAAGGTGGCGCGGCGGTTGGTGATCCCGCCCCACCGGGAAGGGGGGCAGGCCCAGTTTATCGAGCAGCCGGTGCCCGCCTCCACCCGCGATGTCAGGATGAACCAGTTGCTCGATCACCTGCGTGCCCATCTGGCCGAGCCTCACACCCTGGACTCTCTGGCAGCCCATACCCTGATGAGTCGGCGCACCTTTACCCGCCGTTTTCATCAGGCAACCGGCCTTTCGGTGGGTGAATGGCTGCTGGCGGAGCGGCTCAGGCGCAGCCAGGAGCTGCTGGAGGTAAGCAGCCATTCCATCGATCGCATTGCCGAGCAGGTCGGCTTCAAGAGTGCTACCTCTCTGCGCAATCACTTTCGTGCCCGCTTTGCCATCTCCCCCAGCGAGTGGCGACGATCTTTTCGTGGCAACAATGTCTGATGACATCCTCTATACCCGCACACTCCGCTATGGCAGGCTAACCAGAGATCCCGAGGAGTCATTCCATGTCCCGTTCCGAACGCCTGCTGACCCTGCTCCAGCTGCTTCGCGGCCATCGCTACGCCATCACAGGCGCGGAGCTGGCCAGCCAGCTTGGCATCAGCCTGCGCACCCTCTACCGGGATATCGCCACCCTGCAGGCACAAGGTGCCCATATCGAGGGCGAACCCGGGATCGGCTATGTGTTGCGTCCCGGCTTCATGCTGCCACCATTGATGTTCAGTGAAGAAGAGCTGGATGCGCTGGTGCTGGGGTCGCGTTGGGTCGTCGCCCACGGTGATGAAACCTTGAGTGCATCGGCCAGCAGTGCGCTGGCCAAGATAGAAGCCGTGCTGCCCGCCGACTATCGCCAGCAGCTCCAGAGCAATGCCCTGCTGATCGGCACCTCCCGCAGCGACAGCCTCACCGATGAAGCCCCCCTGCGCAGTGCCATCCGCCAGCAACGCAAGGTGACCCTGATCTATCGGGATCTCAAGGATGAGGCCTCTGAGCGCACCGTCTGGCCCTTTGCCCTCGGCTACTTCGAACAGGTGCGAGTACTGATAGCCTGGTGCGAACTGCGTCAGGGCTTTCGCCACTTTCGGGTAGATCGCATCACCCGGATGCAGCCGCAAGATTGCCGCTATCCAAAAAGCAGAGAGAGCCTGCTGAAGGAGTGGCGCACCACCCAGCAGATCCCGCAGCCGAAATTCATTGCTGACAGAAACTGACAGCAGGTAGCACCATGCTGACGGGGTCGGCGCCAATGCGCCATCTCATCAGCAAGGAGCATCACCATGTTAGTCCCCCAGTTCACCATCCTCTACGTTCCCAACCCTGCCCGCAGCGCGCTCTTCTATCGCGAGTTGTTCGGGCGTGAACCGGTGGAGGAGTCACCTACCTTTGCCATGTTCGTGTTCGAATCGGGCGCCAGACTGGCACTCTGGTCCAGCGCCACTGTTGAACCTGCCGTGACCCAAACGGCCGGAGCGATGGAGCTGGCCTTCGCCCTCCCCGATGATGATGCCGTCGATCGCCTGTCTGCCGAATGGCTGGCACGCGGGCTCACCCTGATCCAGGCGCCGACCAATATGGAGTTTGGCTACACCTGCATGGCCCTCGATCCGGATGGCCATCGTCTGCGACTCTACTGCCTAGCACCAGAACTGGGCTGAGTTAGAACCATCAACACCAAGCGGTTTCATGTTTCACGTGGAACGTCAGCCCAAAAACAAAAAGCCGCTCACAGGGAGCGGCTATTTTTATATCGAGCTGACAGTGTCGATTAGACGTCGAGGTTGGCTACGCGCAGGGCGTTGGTCTCAATAAAGTCACGACGGGGCTCAACGGCATCACCCATCAGGGTGGAGAAGAGCTGGTCGGCACCGACGGCGTCGTCGATGGTGACGCGCAGCATGCGACGGGCTTCCGGATCCATGGTGGTTTCCCACAGCTGGTCCGGGTTCATCTCACCTAGCCCTTTATAGCGCTGGATGTAGATGCCGCGCTTGCCTTCGCCCATCAGCCACTCGACGGCTTCTACGAAGTTGGCAACCGGCTTGACCTTCTCGCCACGCTTGATGAAACCACCTTCCTCGATCAGGTTGGCGATCTCCTTGCCCAGCGAGACCAGTTGACGGTACTCACCGGACTGCAGGAAGTCGTAGCTGAGCGGATATTCGCGGTCGACCCCGTGCTGGCGTACCACGGCGTGCGGCACATACAGGCTGCGCTCTTCATCACGACGAACCTGGATCTGGTACTGGATACCGTGGTTGCTCTCGTTGAGCACGGCTTCCATACCCTGACACCAGGCCAGCAGATCGCTCTCGCTGTTCAGCAGCGCTTCGTTCAACTCCGGCTGATAGATCAGCTGGGTCAGCACCGCTTCCGGCGCACGACGAGACATGCGGGTGATCAGGTGAGTCACCGAGCGGTGCTGGTTGACCAGACGCTCCAGCGCCTCGCCACCGATGGCCGGAGCAGACTCGTTGACGTGCAGGGTAGCACCATCCAGCGCCATGGCGGTCTGGTACTGCAGCAGCGCGTCTTCGTCTTTCAGGTACTGCTCCTGCTTGCCCTTCTTCACTTTATAGAGCGGCGGCTGGGCGATGTAGACGTAGCCACGTTCGATGATTTCCGGCATCTGACGATAGAAGAAAGTCAGCAGCAGGGTTCGGATGTGCGCACCATCGACGTCCGCATCGGTCATGATGATGATGTTGTGATAACGCAGCTTGTCCGGGTTGTACTCGTCGCGACCGATACCGCAACCCAGTGCGGTGATCAGGGTACCCACCTCTTGCGAGGAGATCATCTTGTCGAAACGGGCCTTCTCTACGTTCAGGATCTTGCCCTTGAGCGGCAGTATGGCCTGGTTCTTACGGTTGCGACCCTGCTTGGCGGAACCGCCAGCAGAGTCCCCTTCCACTATGTAGAGTTCGGAGAGAGCAGGGTCTTTTTCCTGACAGTCAGCCAGCTTGCCGGGCAGACCGGCGATATCCAGCGCGCCTTTGCGGCGGGTCAGTTCGCGGGCTTTGCGGGCCGCTTCGCGGGCACGGGCCGCATCGATGATCTTGTTGACCACGATCTTGGCATCGCCCGGGTTTTCCAGCAGGAAGTCAGCCAGCTTCTCACCCATCGCCTGTTCAACGGCGGTCTTCACTTCGGAAGAGACCAGCTTGTCCTTGGTCTGGGAGGAGAACTTGGGATCCGGCACCTTGACGGAGATAACGGCAATCAGACCTTCACGCACGTCGTCGCCACTGGCGGCAGACTTGGCCTTCTTGCTGTAGTCCTCTTTGTCCATATAGGAGTTCAGAGTACGGGTCAGTGCGGTACGGAAGCCAACAAGGTGAGTACCACCATCCCGCTGCGGGATGTTGTTGGTGAAGCAGTAGACCCCTTCCTGATAGGCGTCGTTCCACTGCATCGCCACTTCAACGCCGATACCATCCTGCTCGGTGGTGAAATGGAACACCTTCGGGTGGATCGGGGTCTTGTTCTGGTTCAGGTACTCAACGAACGCTTTGATGCCGCCTTCGTAACAGAAGTGCGCCTCACGGCCGTCACGCTCATCCATCAGACGGATGGAAACACCGGAGTTGAGGAAGGAGAGCTCGCGCAGGCGCTTGGCCAGGATCTCGTAGTGGAACAGGGTGTCGCTGAAGATGGTCGGGCTCGGCCAGAAGCGAACTTCAGTACCGGTGCCGGTGCTGTCGCCAATCTGCTTGAGCGGCGCTTGCGGCTCACCCAGATGATAGGTCTGTTCGTAGACGTGGCCGTTACGACGAATGGTCAGCAGCAGCTTGTCAGAGAGTGCGTTAACAACAGAGACACCGACGCCGTGCAGACCACCGGAAACCTTGTAGGAGTTGTCATCGAACTTACCGCCAGCATGCAGCACGGTCATGATGACTTCGGCAGCGGAGCGGCCCTCTTCCGGGTGAATATCGACCGGAATACCACGGCCGTTATCGCGCACGGAGACGGAGCCATCGGAATGGATCTTGACCTGAATATCGGAGCAGTAGCCAGCGAGCGCCTCGTCAATGGAGTTATCGACGACTTCGAACACCATGTGGTGCAGACCCGAGCCATCATCCGTATCGCCGATATACATCCCCGGGCGCTTGCGGACCGCATCCAGGCCCTTCAGCACCTTGATATTCGAGGAGTCGTAAGTATTTTCACTCATAGCTTACTCTCTGCCTTCTCTAACGTTTCGGAGATCTTGCCTTGTTCCACGTGGAACAACTTGCAGTCATTCGCATCCATCATGTCTGCGAGCTGACCGGTATCGATGGCGGTGATAAACACCTGGGACGCGCACTGCTTCAGCCTTGCGGCCAGGAGGCGACGCTTCTCGACATCCAGTTCAGAGGCAAAATCGTCAATTAAAAAAATACAGCCACGGCTGCTATGTTGATTCAAATAGAGCCCTTGGGCCAAGCGCATGGCACAAACCAGCAGCTTGAGCTGACCCCGGGACAAAATATCCTGCGCAGGCACCCCGTTCGCCTTGAGGCGAACATCGGCTTTCTGCGGACCGACACCGGTGTAGCCCAGCGCCCGATCCCGCTCAAACCCCGCCTCCAGCAGTTCGTTGAGGGGGGTATCTTTCTCCCAGCCCCGGTAAAAACCAAGACTGATATCGAATTCCGGCAGAAAATCCGCCGTCATCTCCTTGATCAGGGGCGTAATGGCCTGACAATAACTGGCGCGAAAGCCTGCCAGTTCACCACCCAGCCGCACCAGCTCCTGATCCCAGAACGCCAGCTGGCGATATTGGGTGCTCTGGCGCAGCAGCGCATTACGCTGTTTCAGCAGCCGCCGCACCCGCCCCCACAGGGCGAAGAAGGTGGGTTCCTGATGAAACACCCCCCAATCGAGCCAGGCCCGACGAGCCTGCGGCCCCCCGGTCAGCAGATTGAAGCCATCCGGATGGATGAGTTGCACCGGCAGCAGTTCGGCCAGATCGGCCAATCGCTGCGCCTGTGCTCCGGCAATCTTGAGCTGGGTCTCGCCACTCTTGTCCTTGGCAAGACCGATAGGCACCTGACGCCCATCCAGTTCGCACTGGGCAAACAGGGTAAACGCCCTCTCCCCCTGGCGGATAACCCGCCCGGTCAGATGAGTGCGAAAGGAGCGCCCCAGACCAAGGTAGTGAATGGCTTCCAGCACGCTGGTCTTGCCGCTGCCATTGCACCCGACCAGAATATTGAGGCCGGGTGACAACGCGAGACTGGCTTGCTGGATATTGCGAAAGTCGCTGAGCTGGAGTTTGACCAGAGACACGACTAGATCCGCATCGGCATTACCACGTACTGAGCATCCTGATTTTCAAAATCCTCAATAATGGCGCTGCTGACGGAATCGCTCAGGCTAACCCGGATTTGCTCACATTTTAACGTATTCAGCACGTCCAGCACATAAGAGACGTTGAATCCGATCTCCATCTCGCCAGCAGAGTATTGTACGTCAAGCAGCTCTTCCGCTTCTTCCTGTTCCGGGTTGTTGGCGGTGATGCGCAGCAGGTTTTCCTGCAGATTGAGACGCACCCCACGGAATTTTTCGTTGGAGAGGATCGCCGCGCGGGCAAACGCCTGACGCAGATCCTCACGGCCGGCAATCAGGGCCTTGTCGCTGTTGCGGGGAATGACCCGACGCCAGTCCGGAAAACGGCCATCCACCAGCTTGGAGGTGAAGATGAAGCCGTCGAGGGCGGCGCGCAGGTTGCTACGACCGATCTGCAGCCGTACCGGCTTGTCTTCCGCTTCCAGCAGACGCACCAGCTCCAGCACCCCTTTGCGCGGCAGGATAACCTGATGATCGGGCAGCGATTCCCCCACAACCTCGCGGCGGCAGGTCGCCAGACGGTGACCGTCGGTCGCCACGGTACGCAGACCGTGACCTTCGCTCTCGAACAGCATGCCGTTCAGGTAGTAACGCACATCCTGGCTGGCCATGGAGAACTGGGTCGCGTCGATCAGCTTCTTCAGCTCCAGCTGGCTGATATCAAACTCGAGCACGGACTCCCAATCCTCGATGTTCGGATACTCGGTCGCCGGCAGGGTCGACAGATTGAAACGGGAACGGCCGGAACGGATGATCAGGCGATCACCTTCGGTGTTGAGACGGATCTCGGCGCCTTCCGGCAGACCACGGCAGATGTCCAGCAACTTGCGCGCCGGCACAGTGGTGCGGCCATCTTCACTGGCACCATTCAGATAGACCTGACCGATCATCTCTACTTCGAGATCGGTACCGGTCAGCGACAGCAGACCGTTGCTGACATCAAGCAGCACGTTGCCGAGGATCGGCAGGGTCGGCCGGCCACCCAGGGCACCGGACACCAGTTGCAGAGGACGTAACAGGGCCTCACGGCTAATTTCGAGCTGCATCTGTGCTCTCCGTTATCAGGAAGAAAGGGTACGGATCAGGTTGGAGTAGTCCTCCTTGATGTCGTGACTCTCCTCCTTCAGCTGCTCGATCTTGCGGCAGGCATGAAGAACGGTGGTATGGTCACGGCCACCAAAGGCATCACCTATCTCCGGCAAACTGTGGTTGGTCAGCTCCTTGGCCAGTGCCATCGCCAGCTGGCGCGGGCGGGCCACGGAGCGGGAACGGCGCTTGGAGAGCAGATCCGCAAGCTTGATCTTGTAGTACTCCGCCACCGTCTTCTGGATATTGTCGATGGTGACCAGCTTCTCCTGCAACGCCAGCAGATCGCGCAGCGCTTCGCGTACGAAGTCGATGTTGATGGCGCGACCGGTAAAGTTGGCGTTGGCGATCACCCGGTTGAGGGCCCCTTCCAGTTCACGGACGTTGGAACGCAGCCGTTTGGCGATGAAGAAGGCCACTTCGTCCGGCAGGTGGATCTGGTTCTCGCCCGCCTTGCGCATCAGGATGGCGACGCGGGTCTCCAGCTCAGGCGGCTCGATCGCCACGGTCAGGCCCCAGCCGAAACGGGACTTGAGGCGATCCTCGACACCGTTGATCTCTTTCGGATAGCGATCCGAGGTGAGGATGATCTGCTGGTTGCCTTCGAGCAAGGCGTTGAAGGTATGGAAGAACTCCTCCTGGGAGCGCTCCTTGTTGGCGAAGAACTGGATGTCATCGATGAGCAGGGCATCGACGCTGCGGTAGTAACGCTTGAACTCTTCAATGGCGTTGTTTTGCAGCGCTTTCACCATATCCTGCACGAACCGCTCGGAGTGCATATAGATGACTTTCGCATCTTTTTTGCTCTCCTTGATGGCATTGCCAACGGCGTGCAGCAGGTGGGTTTTACCCAAACCGGTACCGCCATAGAGGAACAGCGGGTTGTAAGCGCCACCCGGATTGTCCGCCACCTGACGGGCCGCCGCACGAGCCAACTGGTTGGACTTACCCTCGACGAAATTCTCGAAGGTATAGTTCACGTTGGTGTTGCTCTTGTGGTTCGGCTCGGGCTTGGTTTCGGGCTTGCTTTCCCAGCTCTTCTGCAAGTTATTCACAGGCGCAGCACCCTGCGCCGGCGCTCTGCTTGCAGCGACGGTGACGGGGTGGGGACGATTGCCAATATCAAAACGCAGGGCGGGGCCATCGACCCCGCAAAGTTCGTTAATGATGCCGTTCACCCGGATGAGGTACTTGTCTCGTACCCAGTCCAGAACGAAGCGATTCGGTGCATACAGGGTCAGAGTATTGTCACTCAACTCCGCTTGAAGCGGCCGGATCCACATGCTGAATTCTGCCGAGGGCAACTCATCTTGCAGCCGGTTAAGGCACTGCTGCCATAGCGAAGCAGTCACTCTAAACTCCTGTCGATTGATTAACTAAAGACCGGCTATTCTACGTTTTTAGCCGCCGGATCTCCAGCCGTGACCCCGCGGATCCAGCAAATAAGATCCTTGACTTTCAAGGATCCAGCGCCTCCGGATCATCTTTCATCCCCAAAGTTACCCACAGCTTGATCCACTGCTGCAGCTGGCGGATCTCGTGCTGCACTCCTGTTATTTCATATAACCAAATGTCATTTATTTTTTAAATTTTATTCCAATAACATCAGCGCCAAAGCAGTTATTACAACTACAAATACAAGACATTTAGAGAGAGAAACCCCATGAAAACTTCCATCAAGCTTATTTCCGGCGCAGCCATCCTGTTGGCAACCCTGTCTGGTCAGGCCATCGCCCAGGAGACCATCAAGGTCGGCATGTCTGGCAAATATTTCCCGTTCACCTTCGTCAAGCAGGACAAGCTGCAAGGCTTTGAAGTGGATATGTGGAACCAGATCGGCGAGCGCACCGGCTACAAGGTCGAATTCGTGACCGCCAGCTTCTCCGGCCTGTTCGGCATGCTGGAAACCGGCCGCATCGACACCATCTCCAACCAGATCACCATCACCGACGAGCGCAAGGCGAAGTACGACTTCTCCCAGCCTTACGTCTATGACGGCGCCCAGATCGTGGTACGCAAGGGCAACAGCACCATTCATGGCATCAAGGATCTGGAAGGCAAGAAGGTGGCCGTGAACCTGGGTTCCAACTTTGAAGAGCTGCTGCGCAAGAATGACCCGAACAAGAAGATCGATATCCGCACCTATGACTCCGCCTTCGAGCAGGATGTCGCCCTGGGTCGCATCGATGCCTTCGTGATGGACCGCGTCTCCACCGCCCAGCTGATCAAGGAGTCCAAGCTGCCGCTGCAACAGGCTGGCGCACCGTTCGAGACAATCGAGAACGCACTGCCCTTCCTGAAGACCCCGGAGAAACAGGCGCTGCTGAAGAAGGTCGACGAGGCCCTGACCGCCATGCGCAAGGATGGCTCCCTGCGTCAGATCTCCGAGAAATGGTTCGCTTCCGACATCACCGACAAATAAATGATGGAATTTGACCTCGAATACACGCTGGGGCTGTTTCCCATCCTGCTCAAATACCTGGGCACCACGATGGAAATGGCCCTGTGGGGATTCGTGCTGGCACTCGTACTCTCGCTGGCCCTGGCGATAGTACGGGTGTTTCGCGTCCCCGCGATTCACTGGCTGGCGATGCTCTATATCTCGTTCTTTCGGGGTACACCGCTACTCGTTCAGCTGTTCCTGCTCTACTACGGACTGCCGCAACTGTTCCCGATCTTCGTGGGGATGGATGCCTTTACTGCCGCCATCGTCGGTCTGACCCTGCACTTCGCCGCCTACATGGCCGAGTCGATCCGCGCAGCCATCCTCGGCATTCACAAAAGCCAGATGGAAGCGGCGCTCAGTATCGGTATGAGCCGTTATCAGGCGATGCAGCGGATCATCCTGCCGCAGGCGGCCCGTATCGCCACCCCGTCGCTGATGAACTACTTCATCGATATGATCAAGAGCACCTCGCTGGCCTTCACGCTGGGGGTGGCCGAGATAATGGGCAAGGCGCAAATGGAAGCCTCCTCCTCCTTCAAGTTCTTCGAGAGCTTTATGGCGGTGGCGCTGATCTACTGGGTAGTGGTGATCTTCTTTACCCGCTTGCAGCATCTGCTGGAAATTCGTCTCAACCGTGCCTATTAAAGGAGGGCGTTCATGATCAAGCTAACCGGCCTCTCCAAGGCATATCACGGCAATCAGGTGCTCAACGGCATCGATCTGGAGGTCAAAAAGGGGGAAATTGTCGTCATCATCGGCCCCTCCGGCACCGGCAAGTCGACCCTGTTGCGCTGCCTGAACCTGCTGGAGACCCCGGATGCGGGCACCCTTGCCATCGACGATCTCGAGCTGAATCTGGCCAAGGCCAGCGAACAGCAGGCGATCGAGCTGCGCAAACGGGCCTCCTTCGTGTTCCAGAACTACGCCCTTTTTGCCAACAAAACAGCGCTCGACAACATCGCCGAAGGGCTGATCACCGTCTGGAAGCAGCCAAAAGCCGAGGCCCGCGCCACAGCGCTCGGCATCCTCAAGGACATTGGTCTTGCCGACAAGCAGGATGCCTATCCGGCGTCGCTCTCAGGCGGGCAACAGCAGCGGGTCGGCATTGGTCGCGCCATGGCGGCCCACTCCAAGGTGATCCTGTTTGACGAGCCCACCTCGGCCCTCGATCCCGAGTGGGTCGACGAGGTTTTGGGACTGATGAAAGAGTTGGCCCGCCAGCACCAGACCATGGTGGTGGTGACTCATGAGATTGAATTTGCTCGTGATGTTGCCGATCGGGTGATCTTCATGGAAGGAGGGCGGATCGTCGAGCAGGGCCCGCCGGATCAGATATTGGTCGATCCCAAGGATCCCCGTACCCGGGAGTTCTTGCGGAAAGTCCTTAAATAGCTCTCTCTTTGGCGGCCTGGCCGCCTTTTTTATTGAGGGATCCCTTGTTTAACCCCGGGTTGCCAGTATAATCCGGAGCCCTTGATCCTCTGGATCCTCACGCTCGGCAGTGGCCTTTTCAAGACCACGGCAGGATGAGAGGGAACGGCGGATTGACTAAAAGCCGAACTCTGTTTAGAATTCGGCCTCTTTTGCTAGTCGTCACACGCTATAGCTGGCGCGTCGGCTAAGTGTGACAATCAAAACTGTACAGAAATACGGAATCGAATCATGAAACGTACTTTTCAACCGTCCAACCTGAAGCGCAAGCGCTCTCACGGTTTCCGCGCCCGCATGGCAACTGCCAACGGTCGTAAAGTTCTGGCCGCTCGTCGTGCCAAGGGTCGTGCCCGCCTGGTAGTCTAATGCCTACCCAGCACACCTTCTCTCGGGAGTTACGTCTGTTAACTCCCGAACACTTCAAACGCGTTTTCGCCGAGCCTGTCCGGGCCGCCTCTCCGCAGATTACCCTTCTCGCTTCTCCCAATTCGCTCGAACACCCTCGTCTTGGTCTCGCTGTGCCCAAAAAAGCACTCAAGCGTGCCGTTTGGCGTAATCGTGTCAAACGGGTGGTTCGGGAAAGTTTCCGCCTCAAACAACATCAGCTGCCCGCTATCGACATCGTGGTGATCGCCAAGGCCGGTGTGAAAGAGATGGATAACGAGGAACTGTTCAAGTTACTGGAAAAGCTATGGCGCACCCTGTCACGCCGTTGCAATGGGTAGCTATCAAACTGATACGCCTGTATCAGCTAATCATTAGCCCTCTGCTCGGGCCGCGCTGCCGTTTTACTCCAACTTGTTCCCAATTTGCGATAGAAGCCATCCGACTTCACGGTTTCATAAAAGGCGTTTGGTTAGCCAGCAAACGTCTATTAAAATGCCATCCCTTATCCGAGGGTGGTTATGACCCGGTTCCGCAACCAAAGCGAAGAAACTGAAAACTATGGAATCACAACGCAATCTACTCCTGATCGGTTTGCTGTTCGTGAGCTTTCTGCTCTGGCAACAGTGGGAGTCCGACAAGGCTCCGAAGCCGGCCCCGACTACCGTGGCCCAAACCGAACATTTCGTACCTGAAGCCGGTCAGACCGGTGATATTCCTCAGGTTTCCGAGCAAGCCAACGCGACTGCCGCACGCAAGCTGATCACCGTCTCCTCTGACGTGCTCAAGCTGACCCTGGACACCCAGGGTGGCGACATCGTGTCTGCCGAACTGCTGTCTCACAAACTGGAAGAGGGCAAGGACCAACCGTTCGTGCTGCTGACCAGCAAGCCTGAGCACCTCTATATCGCCCAGAGCGGTCTGGTGGGTCGCAACGGTCCGGACAGTCAGGCCGAAGGTCGTCCTACCTATGAAGCCGCCCAGACCAGCTATCAGCTGGCCGATGGTCAGGATCAAGTCGTCGTTCCGATGACCTGGACCGACAGCAAGGGCGTTGTCTTCACCAAGGAGTTCATCCTCAAGCGTGGCGACTATGCCGTTGGCGTTGATTACAAGATCGACAACAAATCTGCCGAGCCGGTTCAGGTGCAGTTCTATGGTCAGCTGAAGCAGACCGTAGCCACACCGAAGGATCAGGAAGGTCATGCCATGGTAGCCAGCGCTTACCGTGGTGGTGCCTTCTCCACTGAAGATACCCGCTACAAGAAGTACACTTTCGACGAGATGAAGGATGCCGACCTGAACAAGACCACCAAGGGTGGTTGGGTCGCCATGCTGCAACACTACTTCGTCTCTGCCTGGGCTCCGAATGCCGACGATACCAACAGCTTCTACAGCCGTGTGATCCCGGGCAAAGGCCAGGCCATCATCGGTTACAAGGCGCCGCTGGTTGACGTGGCTGCCGGCCAACAGGCCGAAGTGACCAGCAAGCTGTGGGTTGGTCCCAAGCTGCAAGACCAGATGGCCAAGGTGGCTAACCACCTCGACCTGACCGTCGACTACGGCTGGCTGTGGTTCATCGCCCAACCGCTGCACTGGCTGCTGACCGTGTTCCACGGTTTCGTCCAGAACTGGGGTCTGGCCATCATCATGCTGACCCTGCTGGTACGCGGCATCATGTTCCCGCTGACCAAGGCCCAGTACACCTCCATGGCCAAGATGCGCATGCTGCAACCCAAGATTGCGGCCCTGCGCGAGCGCTTCGGCGATGACCGCCAGAAGATGTCTCAGGGCATGATGGAGCTGTACAAGAAGGAGAAGGTCAACCCGCTGGGTGGCTGCCTGCCGATCCTGGTTCAGATGCCGATCTTCATCGCCCTTTACTGGGCACTGATGGAGTCCGTTGAACTGCGTCACGCGCCGTTTGCCCTGTGGATCACTGACCTGTCAGTGAAGGACCCCTTCTTCGTGCTGCCAATCCTCATGGGTGCCTCCATGTGGTATCTGCAGAAGATGAGCCCGACCACCGTAACCGACCCGATGCAGCAGAAAGTGATGCAGTTCATGCCGATCATCTTCACTTTCATGTTCCTCTGGTTCCCGGCTGGCCTGACTCTCTACTGGCTGGTGAGCAACGTCATCTCCATCATCCAGCAGACCATCATCTATCGTCAGCTGGAGAAGAAAGGACTGCATTCACGCAGCTAATCTTCCCGTGATGACAAAAGAGGCGGCCTTCGGGCCGCCTTTTTTATTACAATGTCCCCCACTACGTTTTCCTATCAGCGAACAAACGAGCCAAGCAAGATGACAACAGATACGATCGTGGCCCAGGCCACCGCGCCAGGCCGTGGTGGCGTCGGCATAGTCCGGGTCTCCGGCCCCGCCGCCGAACAGGTCGCCGGGATAGTGCTCGGCAAGCTCCCTCGGGTGCGCTACGCCGAATATCTGCCGTTCAAGGATGAGCAAGGCCAGGTACTGGATCAGGGCATCGCCCTGCTGTTCAAAGCCCCCAACAGCTTCACCGGCGAGGATGTGCTGGAGCTGCAGGGCCACGGCGGCCCCGTCATCATGGACATGCTGATCCGCCGCATTCTGAAAATCGATGGCATCCGCCCTGCCCGCCCCGGCGAGTTCAGCGAGCGCGCCTTCATCAACGACAAGCTGGATCTGGCCCAGGCCGAAGCCATCGCTGACCTTATCGAAGCCTCCAGCGAACAGGCCGCTCGCAGCGCCATGCACTCCCTGCAGGGGCAGTTCTCCAGCAAAATCCAGCAACTGGTGGAGAGCCTGATCCGGCTGCGCATCTATGTGGAAGCGGCCATCGACTTCCCGGACGAGGAGATCGATTTCCTCTCTGACGGCAAGGTGGCGGGCGACCTCTACAGCATCATGTCCGAGCTGGACGACGTGCGCAGTGAAGCCAAACAGGGCGCTCTGCTGCGGGAAGGGATGAAGGTGGTGATCGCAGGTCGTCCCAACGCCGGCAAATCGAGCCTGCTCAACGCTTTGGCAGGGCGCGAGTCAGCCATCGTCACCGAGATTGCCGGTACCACCCGCGACGTGCTGCGCGAACACATCCATCTCGATGGCATGCCGCTGCACATCATCGACACCGCCGGTCTGCGCGACACTCAGGACAAGGTGGAGCAGATCGGTATCGAACGCGCCTGGGCCGAGATTGAACAGGCCGATCGGGTGCTGTTTATGGTGGATGGCACCACCACAGATGCGGTTGACCCGCGGGAGATCTGGCCGGAATTTGTTGATCGGTTGCCAAAAAACATCGGCCTCACCGTCATTCGCAACAAGGCAGACCTGACCGGCGAGGATCTGGCACCGAGCCAGGAGCTGGGCCACGCCGTCTACCGCATCTCCGCCAAAACCGAACTGGGGCTGCCCGCCCTGCGCGAACACCTGAAAGCCTGCATGGGCTTCCAGGGCAACACCGAGGGGGGCTTTATGGCCCGCCGCCGCCATCTGGATGCACTGGAGCGCGCCGCCGAGCGCCTGCTGGTGGCCAAGGAGCAGCTGGAAGTGTTCGTGGCCGGCGAGCTGGTGGCCGAAGAGTTGCGCCTGGCGCAGGAGTCCCTCTCCGAGATCACCGGCGAATTCAGCTCCGACGATCTGCTGGGCCGCATCTTCTCCAGCTTCTGCATCGGCAAGTAATGTGGTGAAAAATCAGCAATAAAAAGCAGCCAGCGAGAATATAAGACATTGTAAATATTGAACTTTGTTTTTTACTGACTATTCTTGCCTGATCTTGTTTCGTGAGAATTTACCCCGAGAGTACCCCGAAGTAACCTCTCGGGGTACTTTCGGGGGACAATTATGAAGATCAGCATCGAATTCCGCGAACCTGACGCCGAAGGCAAGCGCGCTCTGCGCTTAACCTATTACGCCGGCTCCTACCTTGAACCAACCACGGGCATCCGCAAGCACAAACGCCACTGCGCCATCACAATGACCACAGCATCACTTGCTGATGATGTTTTCCACTACACCATAATCAAAGTGGGCTGACGGGAAGTTGCTGTGATATTTCATCGCCTGCTCGACAAACTCATCTGCCAATGGTGCTCGTTGCCGATAGTCATGAAACAGAATGGCCTGGAGATGTCCCAGCTTGCTGCGCTGCTCATCGGAGGGCAAGCCCTCATCATCCAACAGGCAGACTGTGGGCCGCCCCATTAGAATGGACTCGGCGTGTATGGAGGAAGCACCGTTGCACAACACAACATCAGCCTCCTGAATCGCTCGGATCGAGCACTCCTCAGCGGGAATGATGCAATCGGGAAAACGATTATTGAATAATTTCTCTACCTGCGCCACGTCCCGCCAAGCAGGTAACTTGACTCTGACATTTTCCGTTATAAGCGGAGCAAAGTAATCGACTATTCCTGAATCACCAAATCTCAGACGCAAGTGTTCAAACATACTGATGAACAGTACAATCCTCGGTTTATTTTTTTGGGCTGGCTGGCTAGGACGAGCACTTTTTGTATGCTTTATCCATCCACTTTCTATGACTTTCGTATGACGACCCAAGGTCGCCTGGAGTGCAGAGGATGAAAAAGGCGTAAGTATGTAGTCAAAAAGATCCAAAAACCTTAGTTCATTGAGATTTTTATCTCCAAAAGGAGTAAGAAGATCATGTGGAATATATATGGATTTCTTAGGTTTTAATTTTTGAATTATTTCTAATGGCGATAAATAATTTGGGTAGTGTTCATTAAATTTTGGCGCCAAAAACTTTGCAACATCTCTAGTTAAATTAGTATGTGCTGATGTAATGTAGACAACATCCTCACCAATAAAGGGGGCAAGTAAATCTTCATCCTGCGCTGTGAGTTGGCCAAAATCCAACTCTGTGACATCATAACCAACCGCCCTAAGGTATTTGCATAAATCAGCCAACACATACTCAGAATCTACGCCTGAGGTAACAATTTTCATGAGGTCTGGCCTTTTATTATGTGGTAATTTGAGAAACAGCAAACTGATTATCGCTTGCTCTTATCCCCACTCGCGGTGTACGCGTCAACTTGGTGTCAATGACATCAATAATGAGAGTGCTGCCAACCTCAACCATTACCTTGGTAGACATGACAGAGAGTGCAATAATAGTAGAGTACTGCCCAGCGGTAACATTCACCTCTTCACATGGTATAAATTTAGGCTCACTTATTATCCTCCAACTACCATCATTAACCCATAATGTGATAACAGGCATATCTGCCGTGGATGCCTGAAGCATACAGGCATACATATGACTATCTTGCGGGCCTGAATAGCAAGCGACCAGAGAAGCATGTCCACTCCCAGCCCCCAACCACGAAAATTTAGCCTTTATACTAATCACATCATCTACAGCAGTTTTTGCCTGAGCAATGGCCAGAGAAAAACCATCAGCTGGCGCCATAAAACCAATCTTGGTCGAATCAAATGGTGTTATCATCAAATTCTCCCAATAGAAATTTTCGGTATTGCAAATTGGGAGTCTAGCCGCCCTAAGTGTTACACAGCTGGGCGACTCAGTATAAATCGCCGGTGCAGAACCAAATACAGAATAAGAACCATCAGGCAAACATCCAATAGAGACAAAATCACATTTTTGATTTTCCGAAAGCTGTGCTATCTCATAGAAACCAACCTTATGAAGACGTTTTCTAGTGTTCTTGCTATGTACCACAAAATGGCAATTATCGATATATAAAATATGACTTTGACAAGCCCTCAGAAGTAGATTTAGGATATGTCGCTCACCAATAAAATCCTGCATCAGCCAAGGTGATGTGATACCAATACTTGTTACATGACGATCTTTCAAATGCAATACAAAATCGTCAACATTGCGAACATAAATAACTTCCTGATCTTGCAACAGTAACGAGACACCATCATGTAGCACTGGACATGCAAAAACTATATTGCACTGCTGCCAACTCTTGATATTTTTAGAAATACCAACAAAAACATCTTCAAGCTCAGCCGCTGTAACTATCACATCGTGGACATTGGCTGATGACATCACCGGTAATGAACTGACTTTCTCGCACAGAAGTTCTGTTATAGCCTGAAGTCTGGAGATATCATCACGCAGAGTTAGCTGCACCTCTGACAGTTGCTGGTTACCTTGCTCAATCCCCTGACTCAGATTAACCAGCTGTTCTGAAAAAATGAGATCAGCATCGCACTTTCCTGAACGCCTCAGGAATGATTGGAGAAAACGCGTAAATCGACTCATGGTATCGTCATCCAATAATTATTATTCAGTACAGTTTTGCCTAACTGCTCTCTTCAGGTATACAGACAAGGGCATAGAAATGGGTGTTATCCCATCGGTTGTACTCTTTTGGATAAATATCAACAACTTCCTTAATGCTGAAACCGGCTTGACGTATAAGATCTATCTCATGCTGTAGCCATCTATATTCAGAGTAGTAATCTGTTCCTAGCTCTTTGGAGTAACCATCAACAATGACATCTTCAGTACACCCCATCTGATGCTTGACTATCAAAGTACCAGCAGGTCGTATCCATGAGCGAGCCTTCTGATAAATCCGTTCCGCCTCTGTTCTATTAAAGAAATTCATCACACCAAAAATGGTAACAAGATCAAATTTCTCTGCCACATCAAATATATTGAGATCTTCATTAATAACTTTCAGGTTGTCCGTTCTTTTTATAAAATCGCTAAAGTTAGAATATTTTTCTACAGCGACTATTTTAGAGAAATCTTCTGTAAGGTGATTAACAAGCAGCCCAGTACCAGCACCAAGATCAAGCAGGGTTTTACTTTTATCTGAGAAACGTTTGACTAACTCAATATCAAAAATAGAAAAATCGGGGGCTTTATTTCTAGTCTCTATTGGTGATTTTATTTTGCTGGCTAGTTTTTCATAATAACTATTTATTTTATGATTACCACTACTCCACGAGTCCACAAAATCAACAGCTTTCTTATAGTCTTCATAAGTGTCAATATCTTGCGCTCGTATTATCTTCGCAGACATTGGCAATAATGGTTCTAAAAGATTGTAAAGATGGCCCGAGGTAAATCTTATATTTTCCCTGCGGATGGCAGCAGGTCCAGACCACTCGTAATCACCATCATCTCTGGAAAATGAAACAACTTGTTCTTGTTCATTAAGCTTCACAAAAACTGCGTCTTCGCTCACTTTTTGACTCACCCCAATAAATTCTTGCTCTGCTTCAATGCACTGAGCAATATCATCTGGGTGAACTAATAGATCCCCATCCCAAGCAATAATCATTTCATTAGCATGTTTACCACCAAGATAGAGACTAGCGCCAGTTTTAGAGTGAAAATAATCGTGATTGAAAACAAAAATAATATCTTTTCTGATCGAGCATACTTCATCAATAAGACTGCTAGCCTGAAAACCAACAACTATTCTAAGATCACTTACATGCCGGAATTGTTCTAGCTGTAGATGAATAAGTGGCACCCCTTGTAGCTTAATAAGCGACTTTGTTTGTCCCAGCCCAAGGCGCGAACCAACCCCCGCAGCACTAATTACCACTGACCTTCCATTTTGAGGTGATTTTATCTGTTGCAGTAACCTGAGCATAGCAACAGAATCATATACTGCATAATCTGCAACTTGCATGACCGTATTTGCCGGTTGGTGAATCAAGCCGCAAGCAATAGAAACATCAGCGATCCTCATGGCCTCAGCATCATTATTTCCATCACCGATGAAAACGACTTGCTCACCTTGCGCTTGATACTCTTTAACAATATCTTCTTTCTTTAGTATTTTGGTTAATCGAACCTTGCCATTGGCATCAACTTCCCCTTCTGATGAACGAATTACGCACTCTATTTTTTTGGCTAATTCTGCGATCCAGCCATTATAATTTCCAGTGGCAATAATACAGTCATCACGGTTACTATTGATAAAATCGAGCAGAGACTGGTTAAGGGGAATATCCGCTACGATGCGAGCAACTTGAGCCACATCTAGGTGGCCAAGTATGTCAACCCGCTTGATGAAACTTTCCATGAATGGGATCTGACCATTAATAGTCTGGGCAGTTAACTCTTCTATTTGCGTAGTGACATTGAAACTTTTAGCTATGATAGGCAATGTTTCACAGCAGCTAAGAGTTCCGTCGAGATCGAAAATAAATTTCATCCTTTGCCTCGCTAGATTGGCAATATCTAAACGTTTGTATTTATAAGACAATAAGCAAGTGAAGTCGAGACAATCTGGCGCAGGATCATACCCAGATCAGATGGACTTAGCCCACGATGGTAGACATATTCTGTTCTCACGACGAGACTTATTCGAAGACCTCTGGTGTGACGCGCATCCAAGGTGGCTCTAGCGTCGCACTCTGTAGTAGAACGCTTCAATGCAATCGAAGATTTCGGCGCGGACCAGATCGTGGGTTTTGTTGATCCTTTTTATGATGCGATCTTTTTTTCAGCGAACTGAAGAACGATTCAGAGACAGCATGATCCCAACAGTTGCCACGTCGGCTCATATTGGGGGCCAAGTTATTGGCCCCAAAAAACACTGCCTATCGTTACTGCCATATTGGCAACCCTGATCCGACTACACGATAGCCAATCCACAAACCTAAAGGCGGCGCAGGCACCACATGAAGTAAGCGCCCCCTAATAGGGTGGAGACCAGCCCGACCGGCACCTCCTGCGGGAAGAGGATCTGCTGGCCGACCCAGTCCGCCGATACCATCAACAGGGCGCCGGAAGCGGCGGCCCCAAGCAGGTGCCAGCGTGCCCGCACCAACCCCATCAGCTTGGCCATATGTGGTGCCAGCAGACCAACGAAGGAGAGCGGCCCCACCACCAGTGTGGCGCTGGCAGTGAGCACGGCCACCAGCAGCAGGATGGCGAGCTGGGCACTGTTGAGGCGAATGCCCAGCGCGGTCGCCACCGCACTCCCCATTGGCAGCAGATCGAGCCAGCGGCTGACAAGCAGGCAGGCGGCCAGCATCAACAGCGCCAGCCCCACCAGCCCATAGGCCACCGGCAGGGTGACGTAGTAGGTGGAACCGGACATCCATGAGAGCAGTTGCTGCACCCGCAGGTCACCGTTGGCCAACGCGATGGCCTGCAGCGGCTCAAACAACGCCGTGATGGCGATACCTGAGAGCAGGATCCGCTCCGGCTGGAAGCCGTGCTTGCGATTGACCACTACCAGCAGCAAGAGACAAGCGAAGGCCCCGATCAGGCCGCCCAGCAGCATTATGGGCAACGGCAAAGCTGGCAGCAGTAAGGCCGTCGCTATCCCCCCCATAAAGGTGCCGCCGCTCACCCCCAGCAACTCCGGGCTCGCCATCGGGTTGTTGCTGACCCGCTGCAACAGGGTGCCCGCCAGCGCCAGCAGCACGCCAGCAGCCCCCGCCGCCAGAGTGCGCGGCAGCCGCCACTCCAGCTGGGCCTGCCAGCGCAGCCAGCTTGGCCAACTCCAGCCCATCATCCCCTGTCCAACCAGCAGGGAGGCGACCACGGCCAGCATCAGCCCGACCAGCAACAGGCCAATAAGGCGAGCCGGTGCCGGATGGCGGGCCACCAGCAGGCCGGCGTTTGCCTTTGGCGTACCCGACTTGATGCCAAGGCGCGGGATCAGCCAGAGCAGCAGCGGCGCGCCCAGCATGGCGGTCATGGCGCCAGTGGGGATCAAGACTGGCCAGAAGCGGCTCAGACTCTGCAGCAGCAGATCGGTCGCCGCCAGCAGCAGGGCGCCGAGGATCGGTGTCCACAATAGCCGTTGGCCAAGCTGACGGATCCCGAGCAGCCGCACCATGGCGGGCGCTGCCAATCCGATAAAGCCGATTAGCCCAACCACGCTCACCACGCAAGCGGTGACAAATACCGCCAAGCCAAGCCCCGCCAGTCGCAAGTGTTGGAGGGAGACCCCCAGACTGCGGGCGCTGGCATCATCCAGCTCCAGCACCGCCAGCGGGCGCACCAGTACTGCGGCCAGCAAAGCGGCTGCCAGCAGGCGGGGCAACAGATAACTCACCCCGCTCCAGCTGTTCTGCACTAGCGAGCCACTGCCCCACACCAGCAAGCCTTTCAGCTCCTCCTGAAAGAACAGCAAGAGCCCCATGCTGATGGCCGCCAGATAGAGGTTGATCACCAGCCCGGCAAAGACGATGACCACCGGATTGAGCTGGCGACGCCAGGCCAGGGCAAACACCAGTGCCATCGCAAGGCTGCCGCCGGCCATGGCGATCCACTCCCGCCCCAGCAGCAACCAGGAGGGGGCAAATAGGGTCACCATCATCAACGCCAGTTGAGCGCCGGAGGCTACCCCCAAGGTGGTCGGAGACGCGAGCGGGTTGCGCAGCACCTGCTGCATCAGGGAGCCCGCCAGCCCGAGCGCCGCTCCGGCCAGCAGGGTGACCACCAAACGGGGCAGCCAACTGAAATGCACCACCGCCTGGCTGACGTCATCCAGATTGGGGGCGAACAGGCTCTGCCACCAGAGCGCACCGGGCAGCTGGCGAGCCAGCTCCCAACATCCGAGCGAGAGGGTCAACCCCAGCAGGATCGAGACCGGCCGCAGCAGCGGCGATGTGAGCAGTCGCTTCATCGGTTAGCCTCCATACGCTCGGCATCTTGCAGCAATGCATCGCTGAGCAGACCGGCGAAACGGCGGGCGGCAAGTACGCCGCCAAAACTCCAGACCGCAGGCAGATGCAGCACGGGCGCCTGCCGTACCAGCGGCAGATGCTGCCACAACCCCGGCTCCTGAAGCCGTTCACTCACCCCGACCGGAATGGGATCGACCACCACCAGCCGCGCGGTTGGCAAGGTCATGAACTGCTCGATGCTGACCACCGAGAAACCCCAGTCATTGGTCTGCTCCTGCCAGCCATTTTGCAGCCTGAGCCGCGTTATCACCGCATCGAACAGGCTGTGGCGACCAAACACCCGCACATGGCGCTCATCGATAAACTGCACCACCAGCAGGGGCGGCAGATCCGCAGGCAATCTGACCTGCATGCTGGCGAGATCCCGATCCAGCCCCGCCAGCAGCCGTTCGCCCTCGGCGGTTTTACCCACCATACGAGCGAGGGTCAGGGTCACCTCGTGCAGCCGCTGCCACAGATCGGTTTGCCCATCATAGAGGGCGATGGTGCTCACCGGCGCGATGCGGGAAAGAGTTGGCGCCAGCGGGGCCGCCAGCGGCGAGATGAGGATGCGATCGGGTTTGAGCTCCGCCAGCAGCTCGCGGTTGGGCTGGGTGCGCAGGCCGATATCCACCACCCCGGCGGGTAGCCGTGGCTCGCCGACCCATGCCTGATAGGGACCTGCATCCCCAACGGCCAGCGGAGTCACCCCGAGCGCCAGCAGGGTCTCGGCTATGGTCCAGTCAACGGTGGCGATACGGGGTAGCGACTTCACAGCATCGGTTTGAGGGAGCTCTGCAGCGGCAGGCATCGTTGGCTCGGCCTGCAACATAAACGGAGCCAAGAGGCAGCAGAACCAGCCAACTTTCTTGAATAAAAGCATCGAGGTAACAAGCCTTATCTAAACGATGGCGATGGGATGGGCATGAGCCGGGTGGCGAATGACCTCCATCGGAATGCCATAGATGGCGTGCAGGGTCTCGCTGGTCATGATCCCCTCAGGTTCGCCGTGGGTGAGCAGGCGGCCGGAGTGAAGTGCCACCAGCCGATCGCAGAAGCGGGAGGCCATATTGATGTCGTGAATGACGATGATGACCCCGAGGTTAAGCTGACGACTCAACTGCTTGACGAGCGTCAGCACCTCCACCTGATGGGCCACATCCAGCGCGGCCAGCGGCTCGTCCAGCAGGATAAAGCGGCTCTCCTGCGCCAGCAGCATCGCCAGCCAGACCCGCCCTCGCTCGCCGCCGGAGAGGGTATCCACCAGCCGATCGGCAAAGCGTTCGGTATGGGTAAGGGCGATAGCCCGATCGACCTGACGGTGATCCTCCGCCCCCATCCGGCCCAGCAGACCGCGCCAGGGGTAGCGGCCCATCTCCACCAGCTCCCGCCCGAGCAGATTCTCGGCGCTCGGCAGATGCTGGGGCAGATAGGCCACCTGACGGGCGAACTCCCGGTTGCCCCAGTCGTGCAGCGGCTTGCCATCGAACAGGATTTCGCCATCGCTGAGCGGTTGCTGGCGAGCCAACAGCTTGAGCAGGGTCGATTTGCCCGAACCATTGTGGCCGATGAGGCCATAGACCTGTCCCTGCTCGAAACGCAGGTTAGTGGGGTGCAGCAGCGTGCGGTCATTGACCGTAAAGCTGGCTGATTTCATCTCGAACATAAGCAATTCCTGTGCTGGCTTGTCGCCAGTCTCATCGGTGCCGGCACCTCGCAATCCAGGTGGGCGATCGCATCGCGGCTCACTGCGGCGCGGCGCGCGCCGGTCAGTTCGGTGAGCTGGCCCTGACGCATCTCCAGCAGGCGATCGGCCAGCGCGAAGTAGTGATCATCGTGACTGATAGCAATCACCGTCTTGCCCATCTCCTTGAGGCGCGGCAACAGCAGCTGATAGAAGATGCGGCGGAACTGGGGATCCTGATCCGCGGCCCACTCGTCAAACAGCATCACCTCGCGCTGCTCGGCCAGCGCCAGCAGCAGGGCGACTCGCTTGCGCTGCCCCTGGGAGAGCTCGATATCGGTGATAAAGCCATCCTCGATGGTGAGCTTGCTGCCCATCTGCAACCGCTCCAGCCACTCGGCGACCAGCTCATCTTTGGGGTCTGGCCCCAGCAGATGCTGGAACAGGTGATAGTCGGTGAAGATGGCGGAGAAGAGCGCCAGATAGCTGTTGCGATCGGTGACGGGTTCATCATCCAGCAGGATCCGGCCCGATACCGGCTGGTAAAGGCCGGTCAGCAGCATGGCCAGCGTCGACTTGCCGGAGCCATTGCCGCCGATAATGAAGATCTGCTCCCCCTTTTCGATGACCAGATCGATGGGGCCAACGGCAAAGCCGCCCTCTCCCTGATAGTGAAAGCTCACCTGCTCCAGCTCGATACGCTGCCAGGGGCGGATGGCGGGCGGCAGTGGGAAGTCCGCATCCGGCTCGGCCAGATTGAGGGCGGCGATCTTGTCGAACGCCACCTGAGCGGCAAGCAGGGTCGGCAGGGCGCCAATCCCCTGCAACAGCGGGGTGCGCAGGAACAGCAGGGTCAGCGCGAAGGTGGCGGCCACATTGGTGTTGGCCCAGCCAAGGCCGTTGGCCAGAAAGAAGACCAGACCGATCGCCCCCAGCATCATGATATTCGACCAGTTCACCGCGCTCAGGTGATAGGTGTCGGCGCGAATGATCTGCTGGCGGTAGTCACGGGCATCTTGCTCATAGAGCTGGTGGTAAACGAAGTGAGCCCGCTCGCGGTTGAGCGCCAGCTCCTTGCTGCCCGCGATGATGGCCTGATAGTTCTGATAGAGCCGATCTTCGGCCTGACGCATGTGGGAGAGATGGCGATAAACACGGTTCACCAGCAACCAGCCCACCACCATGGTGACGGTGACCCAGAGCGCAGTCACCCCGAGCAATGCAGGAGAGAGCCAGCCAAGGTAAAGGGCAGAACCCAGCGTGAGCACCAGCCCCTGCACCAGCTCAGGCAGGCGCACGAAGGCGATGGTGATCTGGCCGATATCGCTGGAGAGGGAGGCCAGCAGTGGCCCCTGACCAATCTGGCGGATGCGGGCGACATCGGTATCCAACAGTTGCTTGAGCAGACGGCCACGCAACCGGTAGACAAAATGGTGACCGAGAGTGGTCAGGGCCAGCTGAGATCCGAGAGTGATCACCAGCAGCAACACAATCAGGCCGACCAGCTGACCGAGGATCGGCAGCGGATCACCTATAGATTCGATAAGAGACTGATTGATAAAAGCAATGACGCCAATCCCGCTGACGGCACTGAGCAGACTGAGCAGGGTGATGGCGATAAAGGGCCAACGATATTGGCGATAAACCAGAGACAAGAGTTCCATAACGGACCGGTATTCCAGAGAGATCAGAACAACTGCGGGTGAAAAGAAGGGCGGGAATCCGGTTCCCGCCCGACTTCGATTACCAGCGGTAGTTGATGCTGCCCACTACGCTGCGCGGCTCGCCGTAGTAGCAGTAGTAGTCACAACTGGCCACGTAGGTTTCACCCAGCAGGTTGTTGACGTTGAGCTGGGCACGCCAGTTCTTGGCAAAGTCATACCCGATCATCGCATCCCAGACGGTATGGGCCGGCACCTCGGCAGAGCCGTAGATGGGGGTGTAGTCCGCATTCACGGCGCCAATACCCACGCTGGAACCGATATAACGCACACCGGTACCCAGCTCCAGACCCGAAGCCACCCCTTGCTGCACCTTGTAGTTACCCCAGAAGGAGGCCTGGTGGCGCGGGATCAGGCTGGCACGGCGATCGCTACTGCCTGTGTCGTTGGTTTTGGCATCGGTGTAGGTATAAGCAGCGGTCAGACGCAGCGCATCGGTCACCTGCACGCTCCCTTCCAGCTCAACCCCCTGAGAGGTCACTTCACCCGCCTGGGTCTGCTGGCCGGAACCGGTAGAGACCAGCGAGTTGGTCTGGGCCAGATCGAACAGCGCCAGATTGATGTAACCGTCGAGGAAGGCAGGCGCATACTTCACGCCGGTCTCGTAGAGCTTGCCCTTGAGCGGCTTGTAGGAACTCTTGGTGTTGGGATCGATCCCCGGCAGCACCTCGAACGACTCGGCATAGGCAAAGTAGGGAGAGAGGCCGTTGTCAGCCAGATACATCAGGCTGCCCGAGAGGGAGAGCTCGTGATCGTACTGGCGCTCGTCCTTGCTGGTATTGGTGTTGTGGGTCTCCACATAGTCAAAACGGCCACCGGCAGTCAGCAACCAGCGATCGTCCCAGCGGATCTGGTGCTGGGCATAGAGACCGCTCTGGCCCTTGCTGCTCTTCTGGTGAGTAGCAGTCGACTCATCAAAACCGGGGAAGCCGCTGTAATCCGGGTTCATGGTATTGATGGAGCCCATGGCGTAGTTGTCGGCCTCGACCCCTTCATTGACGTGACGCTGCAGATCCACCCCCAGCAGCAAGGTCTGCTCGGTGCTGTCGGTGTTCCAGTAGCCCACCATCTGGTTGTCCATAGTGGCACTCTTGGTATTGCCATCGCGGTAAACCAGGCCACGACTGGCGGTTGTGCCTTCATAGGTCGGGAAGATATAGGTCTGGCGCAGCAGCAGATCGTTGTAGTTGAAGCGGACGTTCTGCTTGAACTCCCAGGTCTGGTTGAGCTGGTGGGCCAGCTCGTAACCGGTGGAGATCTGGGTATTGCGGTTGCGATCGTAATCCGGCTGGCTCAGGTTGGTGGAGGGATCAATCTGGCCACCTGACGTATTCAGGGTGCCATAGACCGGGAAGAAGCCGTTGGTCGGGACCCCTTCGTCGTGCAGAAAACTGGCCAGCAGGGTCAGGCTGGTACGATCCGAAAGATCGAAGGTGACGCTGGGCGCCAGATAAACCCGATCGTTGTAAGTACCAGTAAGCACCCCATCACGCTCTTTATAAAGAGCAACCATGCGGTAGCGGCTGTTGTCGGAGAGCGCGTCAGAGACGTCCACCCCGACTTGACGATGATCCCGGCTGCCAAGCTGCAGATCCACCTGCCCTTGCGGCGTGGCGGTCGGCCGCTTGCTGATGGCATTGATCACCCCGCCCGGAGGCGCCTCACCGTAAAGGATCGAGGCTGGCCCTTTCAGCACTTCCACACTCTCCAGACCGAACGGTTCCGGCGTCCAGACGTAGTAGCCGGTGCCAAACAAGCGGTTGCCATCCAGATAAGAGGCGGCATCGAAGCCACGCACCTTGAACCAGTCGGTGTTGTTGTCGGAACCATAGAGACCGGTCAATACGCCGGAACGGTAGCGAATCGCTTCATCCAGCTGCAACACGGCGTGCTGATCCAGTTCCTCGCGATTAACCACGGAGACGGCGCGAGGGGTCTCGGCCATCGGCACTTCCACCTTCATGGCCGTACCGGTCACCACCATGGTTTCGCTGGCTTTGGGCAGCTCAGCGGTGGTTTGTTCGGCCATCAGCGGCAGGGAGACGAGCAAACCGGAGAGCGAAAGCACGCCGAAGGCGCCCTTCTTGCCGGGTCCTGTAGTGTATTTTTGCGCAATCATATTAAAGTCTCGTTTATCAATGAGTTATGTTGTTTTAATTGTTATTTGTGGTCGTTTGTCACGACATCACCCTGTTCCATGGGCGAATAAAGCAGCGCAATCCTACTACAGGAGCCGTGATCGAATCGATTCAATAATTGCTAATCATTTGCATCTACATTGTTATCTAGCTGCATCATTGGCAGGATCTCGCAGGGGATGGGAGTCATCAGGAGAGCCATGAGCGGAGAAGACAATGGAGAGGAATATAAAGAAGCAGAAAAAAGATCGGCAGGATGGATCCGGTGGCATTATCTGACTGGATCCATTATCCCCAAGCTTTATCCATATTTATCCACACCCTTTGGCGGTAGAATCCGGCTTTCCGTTTCTTTGTCTGAAATCAGGATCCATTCCATGGCCAAACTCAATCTCGTCGTCGGCTCCATGCTGGGCGCCGCCGAATATGTCGCAGACCACGTCGCCAACCTGCTGGAACAGGCTGGCCACCAGACTCGGATCCACAACCCGGCCAAGCTGGCAGAGGTGCTGGATGATGCGGGATCCATCCTGCTGGTGGTCACTTCCACCCATGGTGCCGGGGATGTGCCCGACAACCTGCAACCCTTCGCCAAGGATCTTGCCGAGCAGCATCCGGATCTTAATTCATTGAAATATGGAGTGATTGCCCTTGGTGACAGCAGTTATGACACCTTTTGCCAGGGTGGCAAGACGCTGGATCGGCTGCTGGCCGAATGCGGTGCCAGCCGGATCGGCGAGCGGCTCGACATAGATGTGACCCAACACGAGATCCCCGAAGATGCCGCAGAAGTGTGGATCCGCGACTGGATGACGATGATCGTCTGATCAGCGTGCGGGAGATCCTGAAAAAAAGCTTGATCTCCCCACTTATCCCCAGATCGACTATCCACCGTGTTATTAACAGATTGATCCGGGGGAGTTGTTCTACAAGGTTACCCACAACGCCCAGGGGTAATGTGCATAACTACGGTGTAAAGCTCTGCAAAACCTATAGTTATCCATGTATTAGATCCAGACCGACAGACCTCTGTGTATAAAAGTCCTGGTTATCCCCTCGTTCACCGAGCCAGGATCCAAGCTTTTCCACAAGCTAGGATCGTCCTTAAATTAATGATCTTTATGATCAAAAAGTGCTTATCAACAGAAAGGGCGGATCCTAATAAGAGATCCAGTAAAAGATCGATCTAAAGATCCTTAAGATCTAATTAGTGGATCCTCCCTTCATACTGAACGTTAAGTAGACGTTCCCCTCAGGACGCGAAACAGATAGAATGTTCCGCCCTTTAGCCCAGGCAAATAAAGATCTTCAGGCGTGCAGATCAAGGTGATCCCAATGCAATACCATGAACAATTTGATGTGATCGTCGTCGGTGGCGGTCATGCCGGAACCGAAGCAGCAACAGCGGCAGCCCGTATGGGCATGAACACCCTGTTGCTGACCCACAATATTGATACGCTGGGACACATGTCCTGTAATCCGGCGATCGGCGGGATCGGCAAGGGACACCTGGTCAGGGAAGTTGACGCACTCGGCGGGATCATGGCGCGTGCCATCGATCTTGGCGGGATCCAGTTCCGCACCCTCAACTCCTCCAAGGGCCCGGCAGTACGAGCCACTCGTGCCCAGGCGGATCGCCTGCTCTACAAGGCTGTCGTTCGCCAGATGCTGGAGAACTACCCGAACCTGAAGATCTTCCAGCAGGCTTGTGACGATCTGATCATGGATGGGGATCGTGTTGCCGGTGTGGTCACCCAAAGCGGGATCCGCATCAGCGGCAAGACTGTGGTGCTGACGGTCGGTACCTTCCTGAATGGTTTGATCCACATCGGGATGGAAAACTACAAGGGCGGTCGTGCCGGGGATCCTCCCTCGATCGCTCTGGCCCAGCGCCTGCGTGAACTGCCGCTGCGCATCGATCGTCTCAAGACGGGTACGCCGCCGCGCATCGATGCTCGCAGCGTCGATTTCTCTGTGATGCAGGCCCAGCACGGCGACGATCCGCGCCCCGTCTTCTCGTTTATCGGCGATGCCAGCCAGCATCCCCGTCAGGTGCCCTGCTACGTCACCCACACCAACGAGCGTACCCACGAAGTGATCCGCAATAACCTGGATCGCAGCCCCATGTACGCCGGGGTGATCGAGGGGATCGGCCCGCGCTACTGCCCGTCGATCGAAGACAAGATCACCCGTTTTGCCGACAAGACGGCGCACCAGATCTTCGTCGAGCCGGAAGGCCTGACCACCCACGAGCTCTACCCGAACGGGATCTCTACCAGCCTGCCGTTTGACGTGCAGGTGCAGATCGTTCGCTCCGTGCGTGGCTTCGAGAACGCCCACATCACTCGCCCCGGCTATGCCATCGAATATGATTTCTTCGATCCGCGGGATCTCAAGGCCAACATGGAGAGCAAGTGCATTCCAAACCTGTTCTTCGCCGGCCAGATCAACGGGACGACCGGTTACGAAGAGGCGGCGGCACAAGGCCTGATGGCCGGTCTGAACGCGGCCTTGCGTGCCCAGGACAAGGATCCCTGGAACCCGCGTCGGGATCAGGCCTACATGGGTGTGATGATGGATGATCTCTCCACCCTGGGGACCCGCGAGCCTTACCGCATGTTCACCAGCCGCGCCGAATATCGCCTGCTGCTGCGGGAAGACAACGCCGATATCCGCCTGACTGCCATCGGTCGCGAACTGGGTCTGGTGGATGACGAGCGCTGGAGCAAATTCAACGCCAAGATGGAACAGGTCGAGCTGGAGCGTCAGCGCATGCGTTCAACCTGGATCCACCCGCAACATCCGTCACTGGAGGCAGTCAACGCTCTGGTCAATACCCCGCTGACCCGCGAGCAGAGTCTGGAAGAGCTGTTGCGTCGTCCCGAAGTAACCTACGATGCCCTGATGGCCATCGACGGGGTCGGTCCGGCCATCGCCGATCCGGCCGCCGCCGAGCAGGTGGAGATCCAGATCAAGTACGCCGGTTACATCGAGCGCCAGCACGACGAGGTGGAGAAGCAGCTGCGCAACGAGAACACCCTGCTGCCGCTGGATCTCGACTACCGCGATGTGAACGGCCTCTCCAACGAGGTGAAAACCAAGCTGAACGATGCCAAGCCGCAGACCATTGGTCAGGCTTCCCGCATCTCCGGCATCACCCCGGCGGCCATCTCCATCCTGCTGGTTCACCTGAAAAAACACGGCCTGCTGCGTAAAACCGCCTGAGGAATCCCATGTTGGAAAGATTGAACGGCCTGCTCAAGCAGGCCGAAATTGTTATCACCGATACCCAAAAGAGCCAACTGGTGCAGTTGGTCGAGTTGCTGCACAAGTGGAACAAGGCTTACAATCTCACCTCGGTGCGAGATCCGGACGCCATGCTGGTCAAGCATATCCTCGATAGCCTGGTGGTAAGCCCCCACTTGCACGGTGAGCGCTTCATCGACGTGGGGACCGGTCCCGGCCTGCCGGGATTGCCGCTGGCGATCATCAATCCGGACAAGCAGTTCGTTCTGCTAGACAGTCTGGGCAAACGGATCAACTTCATCCGCCAGGTCATTCTGGAGCTGGGGTTGACCAATGTGACGCCGATCAAATCCCGGGTGGAAGAGTATCAACCCGAAGTCGGGTTTGATGGTGTACTCAGCAGAGCGTTCGCTTCGCTAGAGGACATGCTGAGCTGGTGTCACCACCTGCCGTCAGAACAGGGCTGCTTCCTCGCGCTCAAGGGACAATATCCCGCAGAGGAGCTGGCCCAGTTGCCTGCCAATATCCGTCTGGTAGCCTGTCATGAGCTGCGGGTGCCGGAGCTGGAAGGCGAACGTCATCTGCTGGAATTCAAACATATCCAGCCCGAATAGGGTCGCAGTTTCATTTAGGGGATAGTGTGGGAAAAGTCATTGCCATAGCCAACCAGAAGGGTGGAGTGGGTAAAACCACCACCTGTGTGAACCTGGCCGCCTCCATGGCCGCCACCCGGCGCAAGGTGCTGGTGATCGATCTGGATCCGCAGGGCAATGCCACCATGGGCAGCGGCGTCGACAAGTACGAAGTCGAGCGCACCGCCTATGAGCTGCTGATCGAAGATGCTCCCATCAGCGAGGTGATCATACCCGAAACTTCCGGTGGTTATCACCTGATCGCCGCCAACGCCGACGTGACCGCAGCCGAAATCCGCCTGATGGAGTTTTTCGCCCGCGAGATCCGTCTGCGCAATGCGCTGGCCTCGGTGCGGGACAAGTACGACTACGTCTTCATCGACTGCCCACCTTCCCTCAACATGCTGACCGTGAATGCCATGGCCGCCGCCGACTCCGTGCTGGTGCCCATGCAGTGCGAATACTATGCGCTGGAAGGGCTCACCGCCCTGGTCGACACCATCAGCAAGCTGGCCGCCGTGGTCAATCCCGATCTCAAGATCGAAGGTGTGCTGCGTACCATGTACGATCACCGCAACCGGCTGGCCAATGATGTGTCCGATCAGCTAAAACAGCACTTTGGCGACAAGGTCTACCGCACCATCATTCCCCGCAATGTTAGACTGGCTGAGGCCCCGAGTTTCGGTGCCCCGGCCATGCACTATGACAAATCATCGGTGGGCGCCAAGGCCTACCTGGCACTGGCTGGCGAGATCCTGCGCCGCCAGGAGCAGGAACGTCAGGCGACCATCGCAGACCGAGAGAGCATATGACTCCGAAAAAACGTGGACTGGGCAAGGGGCTGGATGCCCTGCTCAGTACCAGCACGGCTGCCCGCCAGAAACAGGTGATGAGCGATCAGCGCACCGAGCAGGCCATGGCCCCCGCCAACCAGGGGGAGCTGCGCAAGCTGCCGGTGGAGTGGTTGCAGTCCGGCAAGTACCAGCCCCGCAAGGACATGTCCCAGGATGCACTGGAAGAGCTTGCCAACTCCATCCGCGCCCAGGGGGTGATCCAGCCCATCGTGGTACGCCCTCTCGGCGAACAATCCTTCGAAATCATCGCCGGTGAGCGGCGCTGGCGCGCGTCCCAGCTGGCGCGGCTCGAGGTGGTGCCCTGCATCGTCAAGGATGTACCCGACGAGGCTGCCGTTGCCATCGCGCTGATTGAGAACATCCAGCGGGAAGACCTCAATGCCATCGAAGAGGCGGTCGCTTTACAAAGACTACTGACCGAATTCGAACTCACCCACCAGCAGGTGGCCGAGGCGGTGGGCAAGTCCCGCACCACGGTGACCAACCTGCTGCGTCTCAACCAGCTCAACGACGACGTGAAGCGTTTCGTCGAGCATGGCGACCTCGACATGGGTCATGCCCGAGCCCTGCTGGCCCTGAGCGGTCAGGCTCAGTCCGAACTGGCCAAGCTGGTTGCCCAGAAAGGGCTGACTGTACGCGATACCGAGAAGCTGGTGCAAAAAGCGCTTGAACCGGCAAAAGCCAGGGTCGAACCGGCCCGTGATCCGCAGATCGGCTACCTGGAGCGCCAACTGGCAGAAAAAATTGGCAATCAGGTGCAACTTCAGCCTGGCAAGCGGGATAGCGGAAAGTTAGTAATAAGTTACGAGAATTTATCCGATTTGGACCGTATATTGGGCTATTTTGGCGTGTCAGAATCGTGATTCTTACGCTTTTTGTAGTAATAAAACATCCATTCCTTTTGATATGGCCATAACCTTGATTTGCCGCGGAAAGCCGCAAAAATTAAGGATTTTTGTCATATTGCAATAGCGGCCCTCAAGGGTATAATTTGACCGGCTTTAAGAGCTGTTAACATGGGGTCTTCGGATCCCGATTTTTTACAGTTCTGTAATGTTCAGGGGTAGGTTGGTGAAGCAGAAAATAGCCTTGGAAGGTTTTACGCTAGCCTGGGTTATGCTCGTTTGTCAGCTCATCCTGATCCTGGCGATGAGTGCTGTCTGGTTTTATCAGATTAGTGCCAGCGCCGGTTATTCCGCCCTTTACGGAGGGGGGATGTACTGGGTTCCTCAAGCCTTGTTTACTGTCTGGGTGCTGCGCCGCAAGGTGACAACCGAGAGTGTGGGCCTGGTTTTGCGGGACTTTTATGGTGGGGCTGGGATTAAGCTCGTTTCGACAGCAGGTCTGTTTGCTCTGTTGTTTGGTGCGAAAGTCGAGGTCGTTACCGTCTCGTTTTTCGCCACTTATATCCTCGCCCTCGTTGTACAGTGGATAGTCTCATTCACGCTTAACAACCACTATTAGGAAAACTCATGTCTGCAACCGGAGAAGTCCTGACTCCTCAGGGATATATCTCCCACCACCTGACCCACCTTCAAGTCGGGTCCGGGTTCTGGACGGTGAATATCGACTCAATGGTATTCTCCGTCGTGCTAGGCGCCCTGTTTATCCTGCTGTTCCGCAAAGTAGCCGTTAACGCTACCAGCGGGGTGCCGGGTAAGCTGCAGTGCTTTGTGGAGATGCTGGTCGAGTTTGTGAATGGTAACGTCAAAGACATCTTTCATGGTCGCAACAAGGTCATCGCACCTTTGGGGTTGACTGTGTTTGTCTGGATCTTCCTGATGAACCTGATGGATCTGATCCCCGTTGACTTTATCCCTCACGCTGCACAATTGATGGGTATTCCCTATCTGCGTGTGGTTCCCTCTGCTGACGTTAACATCACCATGTCCATGGCTTTGGGCGTGTTCTTCTTGATCCTGTATTACAGCATCAAGGTCAAGGGTATCGGCGGGTTTGTGAAGGAGCTGACGCTTCAGCCTTTCAACCACCCGGCGGCCATCCCGGTTAACCTCATCCTGGAAACTGTTACGCTGGTATCCAAACCGGTCTCTCTGGGTCTTCGACTGTTCGGCAACATGTATGCTGGCGAACTGATCTTTATCCTGATTGCGGGTTTGCTACCCTGGTGGTCACAGTGGATCCTGTCCGTGCCTTGGGCAATTTTCCACATCTTGATCATCACTTTGCAGGCATTCATCTTCATGGTTCTGACCATCGTCTATCTGTCGATGGCACAGGAAGACCATGGTTGATGCGACTCAAATAATCCTTTTTATACAATCAATTACATCTAAATAAATGGAGATCCTCATGGAAAACTTGAACATGGACCTGCTGTACATCGCTGCTGCAATGATGATGGGTCTGGCTGCTATCGGCGCTTCCATCGGTATCGGTATTCTGGGTGGCAAGTTCCTGGAAGGTGCTGCTCGTCAACCTGATCTGATCCCTGTTCTGCGTACCCAGTTCTTCATCGTAATGGGTCTGGTGGATGCGATCCCGATGATCGCCGTTGGTCTGGGTCTGTATGTGATGTTTGCGGTTGCTGGCTAAGTCGTTACGACATCTCCAGGCATAACCCATTAACTAACTAAAGAGGACATCGGCTGTGAATATCAACGCCACCCTCCTCGGCCAAGCAATTGCTTTTTTCTTCTTCGTTGTGTTTTGCATGAAGTATGTATGGCCGCCGCTGATGGCTGCCATCGAAGCCCGTCAGAAAGCTATTGCTGACGGTCTCTCTTCTGCCGAACGAGCCAAGAAAGATCTGGATTTGGCCAAGGCCAACGCCGTCGATCAGCTGAAAGAAGCCAAGCTGCAGGCTGCTGAAATCATTGAACAGGCCAACAAACGCAAGGCCCAGATCATTGATGAGGCAACTGTCGGTGCTCAGGCTGAGCGGGAAAAAATCCTGGCTCAAGGCCGTGCCGAGATTGAAGCTGAACGTCATCGTGCCAAAGAGGAACTGCGCAAGCAGGTTGCTGCTCTTGCCATTGCGGGTGCAGAGAAGATCCTGGCGCGCCAAATCGACCAGGCTGCCAACAGCGACATCGTCGACAAACTGGTAGCTGAACTGTAACGGGAACGGGGCTATGTCTGAACTGACTACAATCGCTCGCCCCTACGCCAAGGCTGCTTTCGAGTTTGCCGTTGAGCACAAGGCGGTTGATCAGTGGCTGGGGATGCTCAGCTTCGCTGCGGAAGTAGTGAAGAACGAGACCATCCACTCCCTGGTTAACGGCTCTGTGGCTGCCGACGAGCTGGCAAAACTGTTTGTCAGCATCTGCGGGGAGCAACTCGACGAGCATGGCCAGAACCTGATCCGGGTAATGGCAGAGAATGGTCGCTTGGGTGTGCTGCCGGCGGTCGTTGCCGAATTTGTGGTGTTCAAGTCTGAACTGGACAAAGAAGTTCAGGCTGACGTGATTTCGGCGATTGCACTGACCGACCAGCAGAAAGCCAATATTCAGGCTTCTCTGGAACAACGTCTCGCGCGCAAAGTGAAGCTGAATTGCAGCATCGACGCGTCCTTGATGGCCGGGGTGCTCATCAAGGCCGGTGATCTGGTTATCGACGGAACTGTCCGCGGCAAGCTGGATCGCATGGCTGACGCGCTGCAATCTTGATTGGGGTATTAGAGCATGCAACTGAATTCCACTGAAATCGCCGAGCTGATCAAGCAGCGCATTGCGCAGTTTGATGTAAAGAGCGAAGCGCGTAACGAAGGTACCATCGTCTCCGTGAGTGACGGTATCATTCGTATCCACGGCCTGGCCGATGCCATGCAGGGTGAGATGATCGAGCTGCCGGGCAACCGCTACGCTCTGGCATTGAACCTGGAGCGTGACTCCGTTGGTGCCGTAGTGATGGGTCCCTATGCCGATCTGGCCGAAGGGATGAAAGTAAAAGGTACTGGCCGCATTCTGGAAGTGCCGGTCGGTCGTGGTCTGCTGGGCCGGGTGGTCAACACCCTGGGTCAGCCTATCGACGGTAAAGGTCCGGTCGAGCACGATGGCTTCTCTCCGGTAGAAGTGATTGCCCCGGGCGTTATCGAGCGTAAGTCTGTTGACCAGCCTGTCCAGACCGGTCTGAAAGCCATCGACTCCATGATCCCTATCGGTCGTGGCCAGCGTGAGCTGATCATCGGTGACCGCCAGGTAGGTAAAACTGCCATTGCGATCGACACCATCATCAACCAGAAAGACTCCGGTATTAAGTGTGTCTACGTTGCGATTGGCCAGAAGGCCTCCACCATCGCCAACGTGGTGCGCAAGCTGGAAGAGCACGGCGCCCTGGCCAACACCATAGTAGTGGTTGCCTCTGCTTCCGAAGCGGCTGCCCTGCAATACCTGGCTCCGTATTCAGGTTGCTCCATGGGTGAGTACTTCCGTGACCGCGGTGAAGATGCCCTGATCATTTATGATGACCTGTCCAAGCAGGCCGTTGCATATCGTCAGATTTCCCTGCTGCTGCGCCGTCCGCCAGGACGTGAAGCATTCCCGGGCGACGTATTCTATCTGCACTCCCGTCTGCTGGAGCGTGCAGCTCGCGTCAACGACGAGTACGTAGAGAAGTTCACCAAGGGTGAAGTGAAGGGCAAAACCGGTTCTCTGACCGCGCTGCCGATCATCGAAACCCAGGCGGGCGACGTATCCGCGTTCGTTCCGACCAACGTGATCTCCATCACCGATGGTCAGATCTTCCTGACTTCCCAGTCTTTCAACGCCGGTATTCGTCCTGCGGTTGATCCGGGTATCTCCGTATCCCGTGTGGGTGGTGCCGCCCAGACCAAGATCGTCAAGAAGCTGTCCGGTGGTATCCGTACCGCGCTGGCCCAGTATCGCGAACTTGCTGCCTTTGCCCAGTTCTCTTCCGACCTGGACGATGCAACTCGCAAGCAGCTGGACCACGGTCAGAAAGTGACCGAGCTGATGAAACAGAAGCAGTACTCTCCGATGAGCGTGGCTCACCAGTCTCTGGTGCTGTTCGCCGCGGAAAAAGGCTATCTCTCTGATGTCGAGTTGAGCAAGATCCTCGACTTCGAAGCCGCTCTGCTCTCTTTCGCCGATACCCAGCATGCTGAGCTGATGGCTGAAATCAATGCCAAGGCTGACTACAACGACGCGATCGTTGGCAAGCTGACTGCGTTGCTGGATGACTTCAAGGCAACCCAGACCTGGTAAGCGAGTGTGGCAGCGCAAGCTGCCACCTGATGGAGAGAAGAGATGGCCGGCGCAAAAGAGATACGTAACAAGATCGGGAGTGTTAAAAACACTCAAAAGATCACCAGCGCTATGGAAATGGTGGCAGCAAGCAAGATGCGCCGTGCGCAGGATCGCATGTCTGCCAGCCGTCCGTACGCTGAAACCATGCGCAAGGTGATCGGCCATATCGCTCAGGGGAACCTGGAATACAAACACCCCTACCTCATCGAACGTGAGGTCAAGCGAGTGGGTTACATCGTCGTCTCCACCGACCGTGGCCTGTGTGGTGGTCTGAACATCAACCTGTTCAAGGCTGCCCTCAATGATATGAAGCAATGGAGCGCGAAAGGTGCCAAGGTTGACCTGGCTCTGATCGGCAACAAAGCCTCCAACTTCTTTGAACGGCACGGCGCCAAGGTGAAAGCTCACGTCGCAGGACTGGGCGATAACCCGAGCGTCAATGACCTGATTGGTTCAGTCAAGGTCATGCTGAAGGCTTACGACAACGGTGAGATTGACAAGCTGTATCTGGTGTACAACAAGTTCGTCAACACCATGGTGCAGCAACCACGGGTCGATCAACTGCTGCCTTTGCCCGTAACTGAAGACAGCAAGCTGGCCAAGAAACACCACTGGGATTACCTCTATGAGCCGGATCCCAAGAAGCTGCTGGATACCCTGCTGGTTCGCTATGTCGAATCTCAGGTCTACCAGGGTGTAGTGGAAAACTTGGCCAGTGAACAGGCAGCCCGAATGGTTGCCATGCAAGCCGCGACTGACAACGCCGGTAACCTGATTAACGATCTGCAACTGGTATACAACAAGGCCCGTCAGGCCAGTATTACCCAGGAGCTGACAGAGATCGTATCCGGTGCTGCTGCGGTGTAAGGCAAGGGTTATCAAAGGTTTAGAGGATTTGACATGAGTAACGGTTTCATCGTCCAAATCATCGGCGCTGTAGTGGACATCGAGTTCCCGCAGAATGCCGTGCCCCAGGTGTACGATGCACTGAAGGTCGTTAGCGAAGGTCAAGGCCAGGGTCTGGTGCTGGAAGTTCAGCAACAGATCGGTGGCGGCGTCGTTCGTTGCATCACCATGGGTTCCTCCGACGGTCTGCGTCGTGGGTTGGAAGTAATGAATAGCGGTAAATCCATCCAGGTTCCGGTCGGTACTGCGACACTGGGTCGGATCATGAACGTACTGGGCGAGCCAATCGACGAGAAAGGCCCGATCGGTGAAGAAGAGAGCTGGTCAATCCACCGTGAAGCCCCCAGCTACGAAGATCAGTCCAACAGCACCGAGCTGCTGGAGACCGGCATCAAGGTTATCGACCTGGTATGTCCGTTCGCCAAGGGTGGTAAGGTTGGTCTGTTCGGTGGTGCCGGTGTAGGCAAAACCGTAAACATGATGGAGCTGATCCGTAACATCGCGATCGAACACAGTGGTTACTCTGTATTCGCCGGTGTAGGTGAGCGTACCCGTGAGGGTAACGACTTCTACCACGAGATGATGGAGTCCAACGTACTGGACAAAGTATCTCTGGTTTACGGTCAGATGAACGAGCCGCCCGGAAACCGTCTGCGCGTTGCGCTGACCGGCCTGACCATGGCCGAGAAGTTCCGTGACGAAGGTCGTGACGTGCTGTTCTTCGTGGACAACATCTACCGTTACACCCTTGCCGGTACTGAAGTATCCGCACTGCTGGGCCGTATGCCTTCCGCAGTAGGTTACCAGCCGACCCTGGCCGAGGAGATGGGTGTTCTGCAAGAACGTATCACCTCCACCAAGACCGGTTCCATCACCTCCGTACAGGCCGTTTACGTGCCTGCGGATGACTTGACTGACCCGTCTCCGGCGACCACCTTCGCCCACCTGGATGCGACCGTCGTACTGTCCCGTCAAATCGCGGCACTGGGTATCTACCCGGCCGTTGACCCGCTGGACTCTACCTCTCGTCAGCTGGATCCGCTGGTGGTTGGCAAAGAGCACTACGAGACCGCTCGTGGCGTTCAGACCGTACTGCAGCGCTACAAAGAGCTGAAGGACATCATCGCCATCCTGGGTATGGATGAACTGTCAGAAGAAGACAAACTGACCGTAGCCCGTGCCCGTAAGATCGAGCGTTTCCTGTCCCAGCCGTTCTTCGTAGCAGAAGTGTTTACCGGTTCTCCGGGTAAATACGTGCCGCTGAAAGAGACCATCCGTGGTTTCCAGGGCATCCTGAAAGGCGAGTATGACGATCTGCCCGAGCAGGCGTTCTACATGGTTGGCGGTATCGACGAAGTCGTCGAGAAATCCAAGAAACTGTAAGCCTCGACAGGAGGGCCCATGGCAGAGATGATCTCCTTTCACCTGGACGTGGTGAGCGCCGAAGGAAAACTGTTTTCCGGTCGCGTGCAATCCGCTCAGGTATCAGGCTCCGAAGGTGAGTTGGGTCTCCGCCACGGTCATGCTCCGTTGCTGACTGCCATCAAGCCGGGCCTGGTCCGCTTGGTGAAGCAGAACGGAACTGAAGAGGTGCTGTACATCTCCGGCGGTATGCTGGAAGTACAACCTGAATCCGTGACCGTGCTGGCGGACACCGCGATTCGTGCTGACGACTTGGATGAGGCGAAAGCCCAGGAAGCCAAGCGCGCAGCCGAAGAGCGGATCCACAGCTCCCATGGTGATATCGACTACGCCCAGGCCGCCACCGAGCTGGCCAAGGCGATGGCTCAACTGCGAGTCATCGATATCGTCAAAAAGAATTACCGCTAATAACGGTGATGTAAAAAGCGACCTTCGGGTCGCTTTTTTTTTACCCGTTGGATAGACTCCGCCGAGTATTTCCTCATGTTCCAAAGGTCAATTTATGTCCCTCAACGTCGTGATCCTGGCGGCGGGTAAAGGTACCCGCATGCGTTCTTCCCTGCCCAAGGTACTCCACCCGGTAGCCAACAAACCCATGGTTTCCCATGTGATCGATACTGCCCGTCAGGTCGGTGCCGAGCAGCTGCATCTGGTCTATGGCCACGGTGCCGAACTGCTGAAAGAGCGGATCGTGGCGGCCGATGTGAACTGGGTGCTGCAGGCGCAACAGCTGGGGACTGGTCACGCCGTCGCCCAAGCCATCCCGTTTTGGAAGGATGAAGACGACGTGCTGGTGCTCTACGGCGATACCCCGCTGATCCAGCCAGAGACCCTGCAGCGACTGCTTGCTGCCAAGGCTGAAAACGGGATGGCACTGCTGACCGTGGTACTGGACAACCCTACCGGCTATGGCCGTATCGTCCGTGAAAATGGTCAGGTAGTCGGCATCGTCGAGCAGAAGGATGCCAATGCCGAACAGCTGGCCATTCGTGAGGTGAACACCGGCGTGCTGGTGGCCAATGGGGGCCAGTTGCGTCAATGGTTGTCTCGTCTCGACAACAAAAACGCCCAGGGCGAGTTCTATCTGACCGATGTGATCGCCATGGCTCACAGCGATAATTGCCCGATTGCCGCTGTGCATCCAGAGCGTGCCGCTGAAGTTGAAGGGGCCAACAATCGGGTGCAATTGGCCCAACTTGAGCGCAGCTATCAGCAGATGCAGGCCGAGAAACTGATGATTGCAGGTGCAACCATGATCGACCCCGCACGCTTTGATTTGCGTGGGGTTTTGGAAATTGGTGAAGAGGTTGTTATTGATGCAAACGTCATCATTGAGGGCAAGGTGACTCTCGGCAATCACGTTCGTATCGGAGCCGGTTGCGTACTGAAAGATTGTGTCATTGGCGATCACACCGAGGTGAAACCCTACTCGGTTATCGAGGGTGCACAGGTGGCAGATCAGTGCTCAGTGGGTCCGTTTACCCGCTTGCGTCCGGGGGCGGTTCTGGAGCAGGATGCGCACGTTGGCAACTTCGTCGAGATGAAGAAGGCCCGTCTGGGGGTTGGTTCCAAGTGCGGTCATCTGACCTATCTGGGTGATGCCGAGATCGGAGCCGGGGTGAATATCGGTGCCGGTACCATCACCTGCAACTACGACGGGGTCAACAAATTCCAGACCATCATCGAGGACGATGTGTTCGTCGGTTCTGATACCCAACTGGTAGCGCCTGTTCGCATCGGCAAGGGGGCCACCCTGGGTGCCGGCTCTACTATTACCAAGGACGTGGGTGAAAATGAACTCGTGATTACCCGGGTACCCCAGCGTCACATCAAGAACTGGGCTCGTCCGGTCAAGAAAACTGATAAGTGATATCAGTATGAAGGCGACCCATGAACAAGCGAATCATCAAGCTCGCAGACGCGAGCCACAGTCTGTTTTCCCGCTTTGTCGATCTGGTGGGAATTTCAGTCTCAATGGTGCTGCTCGCACGGCACTTTGGCTTGTTTCATGGGTTGGACGAGATGTCCCTGGTCACGCTGGGCATGGTGGTCTTCTTTCTGGTCTCCCAGAATACCGGGCTCTATTGCAGCCGGGTTCGTAAACATCTGGCGCAGTCTCTGCTGCGCCTCATCTTCTCCTGGTTGGTAACTGCTACCCTGCTCTACCTGCTGGTCTATCTGGTTCCCATCTTTAAACCCTACCACCCCTTCCCGCTGGAGCTGGCGGTGCTCTGGCTTGCCATGGCCTGCCTCATTTCCACCGGCTATCGGGTGTTGTACCGACTGGTGACCCTCTGGTTCAGCGATGCCTCCTGCTGTCGGCGTGTGGCCATCATTGGCGTGACTCCGGCCGGACTGGCGCTGGAAAAATCCCTGTGGGAGAGCCCGCGTCACGATATTCAGATGCTCGGATTTTTCGATGCCCGTAGCGAAGAGCGCTTCGGTTACCCGACTCGCAGTCCTCTGTTGGGTGATGTCGATGAGCTGCTTGAGCTGGCACGCAAAGGGCTGGTCGACGAAATCTATCTGGCGCTGCCCCTGACCGCCCGGGAGCGTATCAATCACTACCTCTACGAACTCTCCGACACCACGGTCAATACCTATCTGGTTCCCGATTTCTACGAGTACGGCCTGACCGTGTCCCACATCGATCGGGTAGGCGATATCTATACCTTCAGCTTTTTCGATTCCCCGTTTGAAGGGGGGGCCGCCCTGCTCAAACGCATTGAAGATCTGGTGCTGGGTTCACTCATTCTGCTGCTCATCTCCCCGATCATGGTGCTGGTGGCACTCGGAGTGCGTCTCTCTTCCCCTGGACCCGTACTCTTCAAACAGGATCGCTACGGCTTGGGGGGGAAACGGATCCAGGTCTGGAAATTCCGCTCCATGCGCGTCATGGAGAATGATGCCGTGGTGACTCAGGCAACTAAAGGCGATCCTAGAGTGACGCCATTCGGTGCGTTTTTGCGTCGCACCTCGCTGGATGAGTTGCCGCAGTTTTTTAATGTGATTCAGGGCTCCATGTCGATCGTGGGGCCACGTCCTCATGCCGTGGCGCACAACGAGCAGTACCGCTCACTGGTGGAGCGGTACATGCTGCGCCACAAGGTCAAACCGGGGATTACCGGGCTGGCCCAGATAAATGGATTTCGTGGTGAAACCGACACCCTCGACAAGATGGAGATGCGGGTCAAGTTCGATCTCAAGTACATCCAGTACTGGTCGCTCGGACTGGATTTCAAAGTCATTTTCCTGACTGTATTCAAGGGGTTTGTCGGTGCATCTGCTTACTAGCCTCGTTTGCGCCGGACTGCTGCTCTCCCCCTCTCTTTCAGTCCGCGCCGAGGTCACCCCCGTATCCCATCAGGGGCCGCTTGGTCTGGAGATCCAGACCGAGGTGGAGAGCCGTTACGGCCACGACAGCAACCTGTTGTGGCAGCGTGACAGTGGTCAGGCGATTGGCTCCGATTTCGTCGGGATCACCCCGGAATTTCGCATGGTGGGCGAACGCGGCCTGGATCGCTATCAGTTCAGCTATCTGGGTGATTATCGTCGCTATGGCAGCAGCCATGGGGATGGCTATGCCGATCACCAGTTTCAGTTTGACGGCAGCTGGCGCTTCTCCCTGCGCAACGCCTTCCAGCTGATGTACCAGTATCGGCTGGGCCATGAGGCGCGTGGCGAGGGGCTGACCGAAGGCTTTATGTTGCAGGGGGATGAGAAGGCTGGCGGTGATGCCACTTTCGGCTGGTTCAACATTGCCGAGCCGTTGCGCTTCAAACGCAGCGAAGTGGGTGGCCGTTACAGTTACGGCGCTCCCGATGCCAGAGGCAAGCTGGAGCTGGCGCTCTCCCACAAGGATCTGGGCTATCTCGACAAGCACCTCTACCAGCATGACTTTGAACGCTATGTGGCCGAGCAGGAGTGGCAGGAGAACACCGCCATTGTCGAGCTGTTCGATCAGGTGAGCCATGTCAGCCGTTTTCGTTACACCCTGCAGACCAATCTGCGACGCTATCCGGCCAATCCGCGCAAGGATTCCGACGAATTTTTCCTCATCACCGGGGTGATGAGCCAGCTGACCGGCAAGACCCGGATCGATGCCAATATCGGCGGGATCTACAAGCGTTTCGTCAACGATCCGCAGGCAGAGAGTTTCAAAGGGCTGAACTGGGATCTACGTCTGGAGTGGCAACCGCTCGATTACAGCAAGCTCGCGCTGCTCTCCAGCCGGACCATTCGTGATCCGGGTGGTGACGGCGGCTATGTCAGCAGCCAGCTATATGGCGCCGAGTGGCAGCACCACTGGTCACCCGGAGTGGCGACCACGCTCTCTTATCACGATATCCGGGATGATTATCACCAGTCGGTGGTCTGTGGTAACGACAACCGCCACCGTCAGGACGATATCCATCGCTGGGGCATGGGCATCAGCTACGACATTCGTCCCTCCGTCAATCTGGGGCTCCACTACCAGCAGGCCGACTCAGGTTCCAGCTTTGCCGGGCAGCCCATCGACATCGGCGGCAATTGCTATGGCCGTGCCCTCGGTTACGACAAACAACAGCTTTCTCTTTCACTCAAGGTAGCCATTTAACATGAACAAAAGCGTGATGGTGCTTCTGCTTGGCTGGTTGTTCAGCCTGTCGGTCTGGGCTGGCCAGAGCCCTCAAGGCAACGATTCCGCCTACCGGCTGGCGCCGGGGGACGAGGTCGAAATCCGGGTGTATGGCGAGCCGGATCTGTCGATGAAGTTCAAGGTCGATACCAGTGGCCACGTCAATTACCCCTATCTGGGTCAGGTGTTGCTGATGGGCCACACCACCGCTGAGGTGGCCGAGCTGCTGACCAGAGGGCTCAAGCACGGCGTGCTGCTCGATCCCATGGTGACGGTCAACGTGACCACTTTCCGCCAGGTGTTTGTTGCTGGCGAGGTGGCTCACCCGGGGGGCTACGAATACCAGCCCGGCCTGACGGTGGAGAAGGCCGTCGCGTTGGCGGGTGGTTTCACCGATCGCGCCGCCAGACGGGATATCAGCCTGCGCCTCAATGGCAGCGATCAGTTGCTGGAAGAGGTGAGCCTGCAACGGCAGCTCAATCCCGGCGACATCATCACCATCGAACAAAGTTTCTTCTGATCCAGGACGCTCTTCATGACTTCATTGTTGGTTGAAAATGGCCGTGCGCTAGAGAGTCGCCTCGATTTCAGCGGCCCCTGGCGGGTGCTCAAGGCAAACTGGTGGAAGGTGGTATTGTTTGCCGCCGTGGTGACCCTGGCGGCAGCCCCCTTTATCCTCAGCATGCCGCCCTATTATCAATCCAGTGCGACCCTGCTGCTGAAGGCAGATGCCAACAGCGCTTCCCCTATCGAGCCCGTCTACCGGGTCGATACCAGCCGCCGCGAGTACTACAACACCCAGTTCGAGCTGCTCAAGTCACGCCGGGTAGCCGAGAAGGTGGTTACTCATCTGGGTTTGGCCGAGTTGCCGGAATTCAACGGGCAGCCCAATCCCGACAGCTGGCTGAGCCGCATCAAGGGGCTCTGGAGTGCCGCACATCAGGAGGATGCCTCCTCACGCCACCAGCATGCGCTGGAGTATCTGGCCAGACACCTGACCGTCTCGCCGGTGCGCGATACCCAGCTGGTCAGCATAGGGTTCGAATCCCGCTCTCCCGAGCTGGCCGCCAGCGTCGCCAATGAGGTGGCCCAGACTTACATCGATCTCAATGTGGAGGAGCGGGTCGATGCCAACACCACGGCATCGCACTGGAACCAGAGCCGGCTGGTGGAGATAAAGGCCAGTCTGGAGAAGCAGGAGAAGCAGCTCGGCGATTTTCTTGCCCGCAATGATCTGCTGACGTTTCGCGGCGTAGATGGTCTGCAAACCGAAGAGCTCGGTATCATCACCAACAAGTACGCGGATGCACGCGAGCGGCGGCTGGCGGCGCAGGCCGAATTCCAGTCCATTCAGGAGTACGGCCGCAATCCGGCGGCGCTGGCTTCCCTGCCCGAGGTCTCCAACCACCCCCAGATGCAGGATCTGCGCATCGCCCTCATCAAGGCCCAGCAGGAGCTCTCCGAGCTGGCCAAGCGTTATGGCCCCAAGCATGACCGTATTCTGCAGGCCGAAGCGCGCATCAAGGCGCTCAATACCCAGTCAAACCAGCTGATGCGGGAGATTGCCGACGGTATCGAGGATCGCTACCAGAGCAGCCAGCGCAAGGAGCAGGAGTACCTCGCCCAGCTTGACGAGAAGAAGCGGGAGTTCTCCTCGCTGGCAGTCAAGAAGGATGAGTACAACAACCTGAAGAACAATATCGACAAGACCCGTCAGCTCTATAACGAGCTGTTTCGCCGTCAGGAAGAGACCCGCCTGAACGCTCAGCTGCACGAGTCGAATGCCATTCTCTACGATGCGGCATCGGTGCCCTTGTTGCCAGCCAAGCCAAACAAGATGCTGTTTCTGCTGATGGTGGTGATCATGGCGGGCATGGTTGCCGTGCTGGCCGTCATCACTGCCGGAGCGCTGCGCAATACCCTGGATCGTCTGAGCCAGCTGGTCTCCCAGCTCGGTGGTCGGGTGCTTGGTGAAATCCCGCGGCTGGCGGCCCTGCAGGATCAGAGTGCTCTGCTGCGGGTGGGGGCGGTCAATCCCAGAGTAGGTGCCAGTGCCGATGACCTCTACGCCATCATGCGGCTGGAGCCGGGTCAGCTGCAGCGCATCATGATCACCTCGACCCGTGCTGGTGAGGGCAAGTCGACGCTGGCGGCTCTCTGTGCCGCCAGCTTTGCCCGCCATGAGCGAGTGCTGCTGGTGGATGGGGATCTGCGCCGGGGCTCCCTTGGTCGCCAGTTGCTGGGGCAGGCAGCCAGACCGGGGTTGGCCGAGCTGCTCGCAGGCGAAGCCGATTTGGCTGCCTGTCTGGTGCCAAAAGAGGGATTGACCCTGCTGCCGGCTGGCCAGCCGGTCTCCTCCCCGCTGGCACTGCTTGGCTCGCCACGCTGGAGCGAACTGCTGGCAACTCTGGCCGGGCAGTTTGACCGCATCATAGTGGACACCCCTGCGCTGGAAGTCGGCAAGGATGCCCTGCTGCTGGGGCAGCCGCTGGATGGTGCCATTCATGTGATCCAGTCCGGCCAGCTGCCGGCCAGTCGGGTGCTGAGCGTGCTGGCACAGCTGCGGGATGCCAGAGTGGCGGTTCTGGGGACTGTGCTGACCCAGGTCGCCGAACGGGATCTGGAAGGGGCGGAGAACCTGAGATTCTGTGGTGCACCCACCCGGGGCGCACTATGAAACTGCTGCGCAGCATCACCACCATAGGGGGTGCTTCTGTGCTATCCCAGCTGATCGGGGCGCTCTCGGTCTGGTCACTGTCGCACAAGTTCGACATGGCTGCGGTCGGGCTCTATGCCCTCAGCTACAGTCTGGTGCTGATCGGTGCCCAGCTTGCCACCTTTGCCTCGCAACTGCTGTTGCCCAAGCTGGAGGAGGCCGAGCTGCCCGGCAACCTGATCTTTTCCCTGTTGCAGGTCTTGCTACTCCCCATCCCCTATGTGCTGGTGGTGGTCTGCTTTTTCTCGCTGCCGCTCTGGCCGCTCTACCTGCTGACCGTGACCCACGGGCTGATCCTCATCGCCGAGAATCTGGCTCTGCGGGCCGGCCACTACCAGCGGCTCGGTCTGCAGCGTATCTCGGCCTCTGCCGTGGTGCTGCTCTGCCTGCTGCTGGCCCCAGACATGACGCACTTCTATCAGTTATGGGCCTGTCTGTTGCTGCTGGTGATCGGGGGCTGGTTGTGGTCTGCCTTTGCCTGGCACAGTTCCATGCTGAGAGAGGCTGCCCCGCGCCACCTGCTGCACTTCTTCTCCCGCCATAAAGCGCATCTGGCTGGTGTCGGCAGTGCCGAGGTGCTGGCGATGGTGACGGCCAATCTGCCGACCGTGCTGATCAACTTCTGGTTTTCCCCTCTGGTGGCTGGCTACTTTGCCGTGGTCAACCGCTTCTGTCTGGCGCCCGTGGTGATTGTCGGCAACGCCATCCGCCACTCCATCTTCTCGCGATGGTCGGAGGATTTTCGCCTGCGCCGTTTCAACGGGGAGGAGTTTCGCAAGGTGAAGCGGCTGCTGCTGGCGATGGGCAGTGCGGCCACCCTCGGGATCCTCATCTGCTATCCGCTGGTGATGAAGTGGTTCTTCAATGCGGAGTGGATCGCCTCCATCGATACCTCCCGCTACATGTTGCCCTATGTCTTTACTGCGGTAGCCATCTGCCCGTTGACCGTGATCGAGCTGGTGTTCGGCTCGCCCGGCTACTTTTTGCGGATCCAGCTTGAGCAACTGCTGGTCGTAGTGATTGCCTTCGTGCTGCTGCCCTGGCTGCAGCAGGAGTACGAGCTCTGCGTGCTGGCTTTCTCTCTGCTGACTGCGGTGCGCTACGGCTTCGTCTTTTTGCGGGTCAACCGCCGGGCTGCCGAGTTGCAGGGGCGGATGGAGCTGCCCTCGTGAACAGTGCCCTCATCATGCAGGCCAATCTGCTGCTGTCGCTGGTGATCTGCGGCCTGGCCCAGTACGTCACCGGTATTACGGCCTTCCTCTGGCTGCCCTTCCTGCTGGCCATTGCCACCTTGATGTTGCTGCCGCTGCAGACGCGTTACAGCCCGTTGCGGCTCGACTATCAGGAGAAGGTGCTGCTGCTGCTCTACTGTGGCTTGCTGGTGCTGGCGCTGCTGGGCACCCTGCTTCAGCAGGGGGGCATGGTGACTATCATCGGTTTCAAGAACGAGCTGGCGCTCTCTCTGCTGCTTCCCTGCCTGTTGCTCGGCTTTTGCCGCGAGTCACAGATTTACCGCATCATGAAGCTGGTGGAGTGGGTCTTCTACCTGCAGATCCCGGTGGTGCTGTTTCAGGTGCTGGTGGTGGTGCCGAAGCGGGTGGCAATGCGCGGCGAGTTTGAGAAGTGGGACTCGGTGGTCGGTACTTTCGGGGGGGATCCCATGGGGGGCGGCAATACCGGTGCACTCGGCTTCTTCTGCCTGCTGGTGATGCTGATCAAGCTCTCCGAGTTTCGCCACGGCCTCATTTCGCGTCGTTCGGTCGCTTTTCACATTCTTGCCGCCTTTGCCATTTGCGTGCTGGCCGAGGTGAAGTTCGTCATCCTGTTGTCCCCCTTGCTGCTGGCCTGGGTCTGGCTCTCGCCAAGCTATGTCAGGGGGATGAAGAGCTATGACCTCAAGCGTCTGTTGCTGATTGCGCTGGCGATGACTGCACTGGTGGCCGTGGCCGTTCTGGTGCTGGCTGCCTCCTACTCATCCGCGTTCGAGGGGGCCGGGCAACAGGGGGCCATTGAGCTGTTTATCGACTCCCTCGGCTATATCTTCGATCCCAACCACATCAACCCGGAAACCGGCGAGCTGGGGCGGGTGACGACGCTCTTTTTCTGGGCCAGCAACGGTGATCACCACGGTCTCAGCAATCTGCTGTTTGGTTATGGCCTCAACACCACCAACCATGGCAGCACCCTGCCCGGTTTTCTCAACCCCCTGTTCAACGTGCTGCTCGACTCCACCTCCCTCAGCGTGTTGCTGTGGGAGGTGGGGCTGATGGGCACCCTGATCTTCATCGCGCTGATCGTTCTGCTGCTCTGGTGCTGCCGTCCCCGCCCGTTGCTGGATCGCCAACTGCTAAGCACGGCAGATGTGCGTCTGCTTAGCTATCAACCCGCTTTCATCGCGTTCGGGATTGCCTGTCTGCTGAGCTTGCCTTACAGCCAGCTGCTGATGCTGATCCCGGTACAGCAGTTCCTCTTCTATTTCGTGTTGGGTGCCGCCCTGGTGATCCGTTCTTCGGTTCGGCAGGCCACCAGCTCTTGTGAGGTGTCATGACTCCATCCCCCCTTATCTCCGTCATCATCAAGACCTACAACGAGGAGGCAGGGATTGCCGACACCATAGCCAGCATCAGGAGCGCTCTGGCCGACTACTCCCACCAGATTATCGTGGCGGACAGTCTCTCGACCGACCGTACCCAGGCGATCGCCTGCCAGTTGGGGGTGACTGTGGTGAGCCTGACCGACCCGGCCGATCGCTGTTGCGGCGTGGGGCCACAGCTTGGCTACCTCTTCAGCGAAGGGGAGTTCCTGCTGCTGCTTGATGGTGACATGAAGCTGGAGCCGGAGTTTGTACCGGCCGCCCTTGCGCACATGCACTCCCACCCCGAATGCGGTGGCGTGGCCGGGCGGGCCGAGATGGATGATGCCCACAGCTATGAGTTCAAGTCGCGCAAGCAGCGCATCAACCAGATCTATCCGATGGGCGAGTCGCGCTGGCTGTGTGGTGGCGGCCTGTTTCGACGCAGCGCCATCGAGCAGATCGGCTATCTCACCAATCGCAACCTGCACGGTTACGAAGAGGCGGAGCTGGGTATCCGGCTGCGTCAGGCGGGCTATCGGCTGGAGCGGCTCGATGTCCCCTTCTTCTTTCACACCTCCCACACCATGGACTCCCTTGCCCTGATCCGTTACCGCTGGCGCATGGGGTATCTGTTTGCCAGCGGCGAGCTGGTGCGCTCGGCGTGGGGGCAGCCCTATTTTCGCGAGGTGCTGTCGGTGATCCGCTCCGAGCTGCTGTTCGGGCTCTACCTGCTGACACTCCTGTTCTGCGTACTGCTTTTCGTAGCCGGGCTGCCGTTCTGGTTGCCGTTGCTGACGTTGGCACCGCTGGGTGGCTTCATCGCTCTCAAGTGGTTGAAGAACCGCTCCCTGCAAGATGCCCTGCGCAGTGTCATGAACCTCTCCATCTATGCAGCCGGGCTGGTGCGCGGCCTGCTGTTGCCCCAGCGCTCCCCGCGCGAGGCGCCCGCCCATCGTCTGATCCAGGAGTCATTGCCGTGAAGGTGCTCTTTGCCAACAAGTTCTTTTTCATGAAGGGGGGGGCCGAGACAGTCCTCTTTCAGGAGCGGGAGATGGTGCGTCAGGCTGGTCATCAGGTGATCGACTTTGCCATGCAGCATCCGGATAACCTCCCCTCGCCCCAGAGTGGCTACTTTCCGGCCAACGTCGATTATCACCAGCGGCACGGGCTCTTCGATCGGCTGAAGATCGCCGCTCGCTTCATCCACAATCAGGGGGCCTGTGATCGGCTGGCGGAGCTTATCCGTGCAGAGCGGCCCGATATCGTTCACTTTCATAACATCTACCACCAGCTCACCCCGGCGATCATCCGGGTGGCCAAATCCCTGGGCTGCAAGACGGTGCTGACAGCCCACGACTACAAGGTGGCCTGTCCCAACTACAGCATGCTGGTCGATGGCGAGCCGTTCGAGCTGACCCGGATCGAGGGTTCTTGGCTCAAGCTGTTTCGCCATCAGTGGCAGGAGGGTTCGTGGGGCAAGAGCCTGCTGCTCTCTGCTGAGGCGGCCTGGCAACAGTGGCGCCGCAACTATGAGCAGGTCGATGCATTGGTGGCGCCGAGCGCCTTCATGGCCGGGATGCTTCGCACCCGGCTGCCCGCTTCCCGCATCGAGGTGATCCTCAATGGTATCGATGTCGAGTCGAGCCGTGAAAGCGGAGAGGATCGGGGGTACTTTCTGTTCCTCGGCCGCCTGATGGCCGAGAAAGGGGTCGAGACGCTTGCCCGTGCCCATCAGCGCATGACGCGGCCGGCGGGCCTCAAAATTGTGGGCGGTGGCCCGCTGCTGGCGCACCTCGGGCAGCATTATCCCAATGCCGAACTGCTGGGGTTCAAGCAGGGGGAAGAGTTGCTCGATCTGCTGCGTCACGCCAAGGCCGTGGTGGTGCCGTCCGAGTGGTACGAGAACTGCTCCATGTCGGTGCTGGAGGCGATGGCCTATGGCAAACCGGTGATCGGGGCTCGAATTGGCGGGATTCCGGAGCAGATCCGCGACGGTCTCGATGGCTTGCTGTTCGAGGCGGGTAATGCCGACGAGCTGGCCCGCTGCATGGACAGGCTGGTGGCCGAGCCGGAGCAGACGGCGGCCATGGGGCGTTCGGCCCGTCAGCGGCTGATCGACAGTTACTCCCTCGCCAGCCACCAGCAAGCCCTGCTGGCGCTCTACCAGTCGTTGCTGGAGGAGAAACAGAGATGAGTTTCTGGCGCGAGTTGAAAGCCGAACTGGCGCTCAATCCGAGCAAGACGGCGCGCCTGTTCCTGCTCTGCTACCGGCTGGCACAGGGAGGCCGCTTTATGAGGCTGCCCTGCTTGTTGCTGCTCAAGGGATTCAAGCTGCTGTGCGGCCTCGATATCTCGCCAAGAGCCCGGCTGGGTTGGGGCCTACGCCTCTATCACCCGCAGAATATCGTCATCGGTGACGGCGTGCAGATGGGGCGTGACTGCACTCTGCGCCACAACTGCACCCTGGGCAACAAGCCAGATCGTCAGAGCGGCCAGCTTCTCTCGCCCACCGTGGGGGACGGGGTCGAGTTCGGCACCGGCGCCATCGTTATCGGGGCCATCGCCATTGGTGATCATGCCTGTGTCGGTGCCAGCGCCGTCGTTACTCGTTCCGTCCCGGCTCGCGCCGTTGTTGCGGGCAATCCCGCCAGAATCATTCGAGAAGATCATGAAGCAGATTAGTGTGACCGTGCTCGGTACCCGGGGGATCCCCCATGTACTGGGCGGTGTCGAAACCCATTGTCAGTTCCTCTACCCGGAGCTGCACCGCCAGTTCGAAGTGGCGGCGACCGTGCTGGCTCGCGCCCCCTATGTGGATTACCGACGCGGCGAGTTTGAAGGGGTGGCACTCAAGGCGTTGCCTGCCCCCAAAAAGAAGTCGCTGGAGGCAATTCTCCACTCTCTGCTCGCAGCTTTTTACTGCCGCCGTCATGCCTGCGATCTGGTGCATGTCCATGCCATCGGCCCGGGGCTGGTGGTACCGCTGCTGAGGTTGCTCGGCAAGCGGGTGGTCTTTACCCATCACGGCCCTGACTATGACCGCCAGAAGTGGGGGGCGCTGGCCAAGTGGGTGTTACGCCTTGGCGAGCGCTGGGCGGTACGCTATGCCAGCGAAGTGATCGTCATCTCCGAGGTGATCAACGAGGCGATCCGCCGCCAGTATGATCGCCAGGATGCCCACCTCATCTACAACGGGGTGAAACGGGTCGCGTTGCCGGCAGCGGACAAGAGGGACCAGACTCTGGCCCGTTTCGGGCTGAGTGCAGGCAACTATCTGGTGGCGGTTGGCCGCTTCGTCGAAGAGAAGGGGCTGCACGATCTCATTGCCGCCTACCGCCAGCTCGATACCGAGATGCCACTGGTACTTGTGGGGGATACGGATCACCCAACCCCCTACAGCGAGCACTTGCAGCGGATAGCGGATGAAACACCGGGGGTGATCCGTACCGGTTTCCTCAATGGCGAGGCGCTGATCAGCGTCTTTTCACAGGCGGCCCTGTTTGCCATGCCCTCTTATCACGAGGGGTTGCCGATAGCCCTGCTGGAGGCGCTCTCCTTCTCCCTGCCGGTGGTGGTGAGCGACATTCCCGCCAATCTGGCGGTGGCGCTGCAACAGGAGTGCTATTTCCCGGTCGGCGATGTGAGTGGGCTGGCAGAGCGACTCAACGCCCAGTTGACTCGCGGCAAGGTCGATTACAGCGACTATCTGCAGCGGTATGACTGGCAGCGGATCGCCGGCCAGACCATGGCGGTCTACCGCAAGGCTCTGGGCATACCCGCAGGAGAAAACCAATGAGCCAATTACCGCAGAAACCGCAGGGGGCGATCGACCGCTTCTACCGTGCCCTCTCCCCCGAGGTGGCCGAGAGCCTGAGTGAAACTCAGCGCGACGGTATCGAGCAGGCGCTGCGGCTGATGAGTGACGGCAAGTCGCACGCCATCAACGTCAACAGCGCCTTCGGCATCGGTCGCTGGCGCTGCTATCTGGTGGTGTTGATGGGACGGGATCGCCGTCATCGCGGGCGGGAAAGCGGCTTTCGCTTTCACCTCAAGGTGCTGTTGACCACCCTGCTATTGCTGCTGGGGATCTGCGGCATGGTGCTGCTGCTCTATCTGGTGAAGTCGGCCCTTGGCATCGACATCTTCAAGCACTTCTCGTTCGGGGTGTGGGATCTGTTCAAAAAGAGCGTGCTGATGTGACGCAAGAGGGCTCCCGCGGGAGCCCTCTTGCGTTACTGGATGTCGATCTCGGCCAGACGATACCAGCCACTCTCTTCCAGACCGGCAATGCCGAGCTGCAGAGCGGGCTGCTTGTCCTGACCGATGAAGGCCAGCTCGAGATAGTAGTGACCGCGTGCCATCCGGCCCGGCAGGGTCAGGCTGTCGCGAGTGGTAGCCTTGCTGCCCGGGATCCAGCGGGTCATGTCGTTGCGGGTCACCAGCATGGCGCCGACCTGCCCTTCGTCGTTGACCAGCCGGTAGGTGAGCGGCCAGTTGCGATAGGCCGGCGCTACCCCGTCGTTGTGCCAGTCGCCGTTGAGGGCAAGGGTAGCCCCCGGCTTCATGGTTCCCTTGAGGGTCAGCTGGTCCAGCACGATGCGATAGCCCATCTTGCGCAGGGCATTGTCGACGATGGGTCGATATTGGGGCGGAACCGGATCCGACTTGAGATTGATGGTGGAGGCGTGTTGGGCCAGCGCCCAGTCAAAGGTGGCCTTGACCTCCTCCATGGTGTACTGCTGCTGGCCTGGCCACTCGCTCAGCTTGCCGCACACCTCGAAACTGACCGGCGCCCGCTGCCAGCTGGAATCGAAGTTCGCCACATCGGCGCGGGCGCTCGCCAGTCGTTCCGGGTAGGCGTTGCGCATGTGGCTCCAGCTTTGGGAGAAGTGGTGCCAGTCGCCGAGGCAGTCTGCCCGCCAGCCAGCTCCCTTGCCCACGGCATACTCAAACATGGGCAGGTTGTTGATGAGCATCAGCTTGGGGGTTCGCGGAAAAGCGGCCATCTGCAGGTCAACATAGGGTTTGAGCTGCTCGCTGCTGTAGCGCTGTTCCAGCGTCGGACCGGGGAAGTTGCTCATGTGCCACTCCCCCCATGAACCTATCATGCCGATGTCGACATGACTCAGCGCCGGGTTGCCATCGTAATGGGCGCCCAACGCCTGAAACAGCCGGGTGGCTCGGGCGAGGAACTGCGGGTCGCTGTAGTCGGGCACAAAGGTCTGGTGGTTGTTCACCCACTCTCCCCGAATCCCCTTGTTGATGAGCCACTCCGGGATCTTGCTGCCCGAGAAGGGCTCATCAAGGGTCATGACCCTGAGGGCAATCGACTGTTTCGGGGTGGCGTGCTGTGCCTGATCGATGGCCCTGTCGATCAGAGCAAAGTTGTATTCGCCCTCCCGTGGCTCCAGCTCGCTCCAGTAGAAGCGGAAGTAGTCGACCGTGCTGACCGGATGTTCAGCCAGAGAGAGGGGATGACCCCAGCTGTTGTGAAACTCTTCGATACCGACGCCGGGATTGTGCAAGAGGTCTTCGACCGGTTCGGGATGAATGGTGAGGGTACCGGCCAGAGCTCCCTGAGCCCATAGCAAGCCGGAATAGAGCAGGATCCTGCCCGGATGCATTTTCATGTGATCGTCCGCCTGTGGAACATGGTTGCATGCTAGGAAATTGGCGGACAAAGGCCCAGCCGGTTCCGCTTTTTTCGAGAAGAACCGACTGAAGCCTTTGTTGTCTAGGTCAGAGATTGACGGAGGTTGTGCCCTCAGTCGTCATTGTCATGTCCGGCTGGGCGGGACTCGACACTCTGTTGCCCCATCACCTGATACCAGTCGAGCTTGCGGGTCAGCATCATGATCAGCGCCAGGGTGGCGAACAGCAGCAGGGCGCCGAGCAGCAGGGCGATCTCTTCGGCTTGCAGCAGGCTGTAGAGGATGGCATAGACCAGCCCGAGCAGCGCTGCGAAGCCGATCCCCTGCTTCGGGCCACTCAGCACATGACTGAGGTAGAAGCCGTTGAGCAGCACGCTGGCCAGCGCGGCTACCAGATAGGCCCAGCCAAAGCCGAGGTGCTCGGTCAGGGCCAGCAGCACCAGATAGAAGATAGCCAGCCCCATGCCTACCAGCGCGTACTGGATCGGGTGAACCCTCAGCCCCTTGAGCAACTCGAACATAAAGAAGCTGATAAAGGTGAGGCCGATGAAGAGCAGGGCATATTTGGCCGCCCGTTCGTTGAGCTGATAGTGATCCACCGGCTGCACCAGACTGACGCTGAAGGTGGAGAGATTGCTATCGCCCCCGTTCATCATCCGGTTGAAGCGGGTCTCCATGTCGCTGGCGAACCAGCTGGTTTGCCAGTTGGCCTCAAACCCTTGTGGGCTCAGGGTGCGACTGCCCGGCAGAAAGTCGCCGATAAAGTTGGGGTGGGGCCAGTTGCCCGCCAGCTGCAGGGTGCTCTCCTTGCCCAGCGGGACTATGTCGAGGGCGTTCATCCCCTGTAGATTGAGCTCCAGATGGAAGGTGCCATCCTGCTGCGGCAGGCTGTCGATCGGGGCATGGATACCCGCGAGCGCATCACCGAGGCGGGCGCCGGGGGCAAACGGGATCCGCTGTGTGCCGAGTTGCAGTTCGGGGACGCTGTTGATACCGCGGGCATCGGAGAGTACCAGACTCAGGTAGGGTTTGCCTGCCACCAGCTCATCATCCCCGGCGAGCGGCGCGCTCTCTTGTAGTTGAGCTGCTGTCGGCAAACGGCCGGAGAGGGAGAGCCGGGTCTGATAGACCTGCGCCTGATAGATGCCGAGCTTGCGCGGGGTCACCTCCATGATGGCCTGCACGTCCAGCTGTTCCGGCAGCAGGTAGCGGTAGATCTGCTCCTGACGGACGAAGCGCTTGCCCTCCTGCTCGACCGTCACCGAACGGGTATAGGGCTGTACGATAATGGGCCCCATCAGTCGCTGCGGGCCGCTGCTGCTGGCCATGATGCTGTGAATGGCCTGACTGCGGTAAGCCTGACGCTCCCGGTTCAGCTCCATGATGGATTGCACCGGTACCATCAGCAGCAGGCTGAGCAACAGCAGCAGAAAGATCTTGTGGGTGAATATCTGTTTGACCATGACACGTCTCCTTGTTGGATGGAGTGAGTCTGCCGGCCGGACGTGAAGGGGGGATGGGCTTGTGTGAAGTGGTGGTGAAGGGGGATAAAAAAACCGGCATTGCGCCGGTTTCTGGAGGAATTACAGGGTCTTCAGCTTCCCGGGCAATGCGGCCAGCACCTCTTCTTTCGCCTTGAGGGAGGCGAACTGCTTGCCAGGCTTTTGCACCACGGTATGGACGAAGATCAGCTGCTTGCCCGGTTTGCTGGCCCAGCCGACGAACCAGCCGATCTGCTGATCGCGGTTTAGGCTGCCATCCAGCTTCTTCGGGTAGCCCATGCCGGTCTTGCCGTGGATCTGCCAGCCCTCGATCTCGCTCACCTTGAGGATATTGGCGGTGTATTGCAGGGTTTGCGCCGAGACCGGCAGCTTGCCGCTCACCATCTTGCCGAGGAAGCGAGCCTGCTCCTCCGGACTGATGGCGAGGCTGGAGCTGAGCCAGGCTTGGGTCAGACCGTCATGCTTGCCCGGATTGCCGGAGAGATCCCGGTTGCCGTAGTCGAAGCGGTCGACGTATTGCTGGAAGCGCTCCATCCCCAGCCATTCGGTGATCTGCTGGGAGAACCAGACCACCGAGTAGGTTTCCCAGCGGCGCGGGGTGGTGGTTTCGCGCCAGGCGGGCAGCCAGCCGTCATAGCTCGGTTTGTAAGGCAGTGCCGGATGCTCTTCATCAACCAGATAGCCACTGTCGTAACCCATCAGCGCCAGCGGGATCTTGAAGGTGGACGCGGGCGGCAGCTGGCTGGAGCAGTCCCCTTCGCTGGAGAGGGTCTGGCCGTTGCCGTCAGCATAGAGAAAGCAGCCGCTGGCGGCGGAGGCAGGCAGGGCTGCGAGCAGACCGGCAGCCAGCAGGCTGGAGAGAAGCAGGCGGGACATAGCATTTCCTTGAGCAAATGGATGAGAGAAAGCGGCAGTCTAATGCCGTTTTGTGTGGGGAATGTGAAGTTGCAGGGGGACTAGGCGAATGGCAGCCAGAGTTCCGCCAGCGCGCCTCCTTCCGGCCGGTTGCTCAGGGTCAGACGGCCGCCATGCTGGTGGGCTACCTCATGGGTGAAGCTGAGCCCCAGACCACTGCTCTTGCCCTTGTCCGGTCGTGGCAGGGAGTAGAAGCGCTCGAAGATGCGCGGCAATGCGTAGTCGGGAATGCCGGGGCCGCAGTCGGTAACCCGAAAACAGTAGCCCTCCTCCTGCTGGCTGCCGCTCAGGGTGACCTGCCCGTTGGCGGGAGAGAAGTCGATAGCGTTATCCAGCAGGTTGCCGATGGCCTGCTCCACCAGCAGCGGATCCCACTTCTGTTTCGGCGCGCTGGCCAGCTCGGCCACCAACTCGACCTGACGGCGCTGGGCGATGATCTGGCGGGCGTCGAGGGTGCGCTTGCCCAGTTTTGCCGGTTCCACCGACTGGCGATCCAGCCCCTGCCCCGACTCCAGCCGCGCCAGTTGCAGCATTCGCTCGATCAACTGCTGCATGCGCGCGGTTTCCAGATTGATGTTGCCGATAAAGCGTTTGGCAACTTCGGGGGGCGGCGTTTCGGCCAAAATCTCCCCTGCCCCGCGAATGGCGGCCAGCGGGCTCTTCAGCTCGTGGGTCAGGCTGTGAACATAGGCTTCGATATAGCTTTTGCCATCGAGCTGGTGGCGCATGGTCTCCAGCGAGCGGCCGAGCCGATCCAGCTCGACGGTGTGCAACTGCGGCAGCGGTGCCGCCTCCCCCTTGCTGACCGAGTCGGCGTAGTGCACCAGCTTGCCGATGGCGCGGTTGAGCCACCACACCAGCAGGCTGCCGATCAGCAGCGAGATGAGCAGCATCTGGCCGCCGGCCCGCAGCAGCTCCTGTTCCCCCCGCTCGATGGCAGGCATCAGGGTGCGGTTGGGTTTGGCGACGGTGAGGGAGCCGATGATCTCGGCCCCTTCCCGCAGCGGCGCCGCCACATACATGGTCGAGCTGGCGGCATCGTCGGGATCGGTGCGGGTGCTGCGGGCGCCATACTGGCCACGCAGAGTGCGGTAGACATCGTTCCAGCGGGAATAATCCTTGCCCAGATCCGTGCCGTCGGAGTCGTAAATCACCATACCCTTCTGGTCAGTGACATAGATGCGGTACTCCGCCTGCTGCTTGAGGTGGCCATCGATCATCGCATTGATGGGATTCTGGTTGAGGCGGGCGAAGGCGCTGGCCAACCGCCCGTTCATCATATTGCCCTCTTTCAGATCATCGAGCGCGAGCGGCGCCAGCAGCTGGGTCATATCCACCAAAGTATCCTCGGTGGCGCTGCGCACCCCGGGTTTGATCTCCTCGACGAAGATCTCCAGCACGAACCAGGCGGCCAGCGCGAAGATCAGCAGCAGGCCGCACAGCAGTTGTAGTCCGAGTCTCATGCCAGCTCCAGGCTGTAGCCCAGCCCGCGATGGGTGAGGATCAGGTTGGCTTCTGGATCATGTTCGCGCAGCTTGGCGCGGATGGTCTTGACGTGGGTATCGACGGTGCGATCCAGACTCTCCTCCGCATCCTGCCACACCAGATCCATCAGCTGCTGGCGGGAGTAGACCCGCCCCGGCGCCTGCATCAGGGTCTTGAGCAGCAGATATTCGTAACGGGTGAGGGCCAGCGGCTGACCGCGAAAGTGAATGCGGGCACGCTCCTCATCCAGTACCAGCAGGGCGCTGGGTTGGGGAGCGACGGGTTGGCTGCGGCGCAGGATGACCCGCACCCGGGCACACACTTCCCGTGGCGAGAAGGGTTTGGCCACATAGTCGTCGGCACCTATCTCCAGCCCGATCAGTCGGTCTATCTCCTCGCTGCGGGCGGTGAGGAACATCAGGGGAATATCGGTCAGCGCCCTCACCTGCTTGCAGAGTTCGAAGCCGCTGATGTCGGGTAGCCCCACATCGAGGATCAGGAAGTCGGGTCGCGTCTGTTCCAGTCGTGTCAGCAACTGTTGGCCCAGCATGAACCACTCCACCTCGAACCCGTCGGTCTGCAGGGCGTAAATCAGGGTGTCGGCGATGCTGGCCTCATCCTCCACCAGCCAGATGACTCTCTTTTGCATGGCATCCTCGTCGCAAATTGGCACCCCATTCTGGCATCGAACCAAATCGGATCCTATTTGCTGTTTTATTTTTCCGAAAAAGGGGCTAATATTTCGATGTTCTTTCGAATCGAAACTTAAAAATGACCAAACGTAATACTCAACAACGCCGACACACCATAGTGACCCTGGTACAAGAGCAGGGTGAAGTGAGCGTCGACGCCCTTGCCAAACACTTTTCTACCTCCGAAGTGACTATCCGTAAAGATCTGGCGGTACTGGAGACCGGTGGTCTGCTGCTGCGCCGTTACGGTGGCGCCGTCCCCTTGCCGAGCGAGATGGTGGTCGAGGTCAACCCTGAACAAGTTTCGAACCGAAAGTTAGCCATTGCCCGTGCGGCGGCCGAGCGGCTGCGTGATCACAACCGCGTCATCATCGACAGCGGCAGCACCACCAGCGCCATGATCCCCATGCTGGGCAACAAGCGCGGCCTCATCGTGATGACCAACTCCCTCAATGTGGCCGGTGCCCTGCGCGAGCTGGAAAATGAGCCTACCCTGTTAATGACCGGTGGCACTTGGGACCCTCACTCCGAATCCTTCCAGGGGCAGGTGGCGGAACAGGTGCTGCGCTCCTACGACTTCGACCAGCTCTTTATCGGTGCCGACGGCATCGACCCGGAGCGTGGCACCACCACCTTCAACGAGCTGGTGGGCCTGTCGCGGGTCATGGCCGAGGTGTCGCGGGAGGTCATTGTGATGGTCGAATCGGAAAAGATCGGCCGCAAGATCCCCAATCTCGAACTTCCCTGGTCGAGCATCCATACCCTGGTGACCGACGAGGGGCTGGCCAGCGAGGCCAGAGAACAGATTCAAGCCCAGGGGGTGACGCTTATCTGCGCCCCGGTCACTTGCTGACATCGAGCTCTGAACCATCCAACTGACTTTACGATTTGTATCTCAAGGAGAAGTGTATGTGTGGCATCGTCGGGGCTGTTGCCCAACGTGATGTGGCTGAAATTCTGGTAGAGGGCCTGCGCCGTCTGGAGTACCGCGGTTATGACTCAGCCGGTGTGGCCGTGTTCAGCGCCAACCAGCCGCTGCAGCGGGTTCGCCGTCTGGGCAAGGTGGCCGAGCTGGCCAAGGCGCTTGACGAGCAGTCCGTCCACGGCGGTACCGGCATCGCCCATACCCGCTGGGCCACTCACGGCGAGCCCTCCGAACGCAACGCCCACCCCCACGTCTCCGAGCATATCGTGGTGGTGCACAACGGCATCATCGAGAACCACGAAGAGCTGCGGGAAGAGTTGAAGGCGCTGGGCTATGTGTTCAGCTCCGACACTGACACCGAAGTGATTGCCCATCTGGTCCATCACGAGCTGAAGAGCGCCGGCAGCCTGCTGGCCGCCATGCAGACTGCGGTGAAGCAGCTGCGCGGTGCCTACGGTACCGTGGTGATGGACAGCCGCGACGACAGCCGCGTGGTGGTTGCCCGCTCCGGTTCACCGCTGGTGATCGGCCGCGGTATCGGCGAGAACTTTATCGCCTCCGACCAGATGGCGCTGCTGCCGGTGACCCGTCGTTTCATCTTCCTGGAAGAGGGTGATGTGGCCGAAGTGACCCGCCGTGACGTGCATATCTTCGATACCAACGGCAACGCTGTGGTGCGTGAAGAGCAGGAGTCCGAACTCTCCCACGATGCCGGTGACAAGGGTGAATACCGTCACTACATGCTCAAGGAGATCCACGAGCAACCCAAAGCGATCACCAACACCCTGGAAGGGCGTCTGGGCAGCGATCACGTGGTGGTCGAATCGTTCGGCAACGGCGCGCGCGCCATCTTTGACAAGGTGGAGCACGTGCAGATCGTTGCCTGCGGCACCTCCTATCACTCCGGCATGGTGGCTCGCTACTGGTTCGAAGAGATCGCCGGCGTCTCCTGCGATGTGGAGATTGCCTCCGAGTTCCGCTATCGCAAATCGGTAGTGCGTCCCAACAGCCTGCTGGTGACCCTCTCCCAGAGTGGCGAGACCGCCGATACCCTGGCGGCGCTGCGTCTGGCCAAGGAATCCGGCTACATGAGCTCGCTGGCTATCTGCAACGTGCCGGGCTCCTCGCTGGTGCGTGAATCGGATCTGGCCTTTATGACCCGCGCGGGGGCAGAGATTGGTGTGGCCTCCACCAAGGCGTTCACCACCCAGTTGGCTGGCCTGCTGATGCTGGTGGCCTCGGTCGGTCACTGCCGTGGCCACCTTAGCGCGTCCGCCGAGGCTGAACTGGTCAAGGCGCTGCAAGCCCTGCCGCTGCGTATTAAAGAGAGTCTGGCGCTGGCCAAGGATATCGAAACCCTGGCCGAAGAGTTTGCCGACAAGCAGCACAGCCTGTTCCTCGGCCGCGGCAGCCAGTACCCCATCGCCATGGAGGGGGCGCTCAAGCTCAAAGAGATCTCCTACATCCACGCCGAAGCCTACGCCGCTGGCGAGCTGAAGCACGGCCCGCTGGCGCTGATCGATGCCGAGATGCCCATCATTGTGGTGGCGCCGAACAACGATCTGCTGGAGAAGCTCAAGTCCAACGTGGAAGAGGTGCGCGCCCGTGGCGGTATCCTCTACGTGTTCGCCGATGCCGACACCGGCTTCAAGAGCGACGAGACCATGCGGGTCATGAACCTCAACCATGTGGAAGAGGTGATCGCCCCCATCGTCTATACCGTGCCGCTGCAGCTGCTCTCCTACCACGTCGCCCTGATCAAGGGCACTGACGTCGACCAGCCGCGCAACCTGGCAAAATCGGTGACTGTTGAGTAAGTCACTTTCTGAAATGAAAAAGAGCCGCTATTGCGGCTCTTTTTGTTTCGGCTGAGGGGTTACGACAGCCGCAGGTTGGTGATGGTGACCTCATCGAGGGAGGGCACTATGATGCCGCTGGTGATCCCCTTGGCGATGGCCTGGCTGCGGTTCTTCGAGTCGGTCTTGTTGGTCACCTGGGTCAGGTGAAAGTTGACCGTCCGCTCGCTGATGCCGAGGATAGTGGCGATCTCCCAGGAGGTTTTGCCCTCGCTGGCCCAGAACAGGCACTCCTTCTCCCGATCCGACAGTTCGGTCAGGTACTTCATCAGGTCAGGCCGGCTTTTGATCAGTTGCAGCGCGGAGTTGAAGATGTAGCTGGCGCAAAACGACAGCAGGGGAACGTTTTCAAACATCAGATCGGTGTTGGATTTGTCCTTGGTGATGAATGAGAGGATGCCGTGCTCTCCCTGCGGGGTGTGCAGCGGGAAGGAGACGCCGTTGCGCACCCCGAAATCGGCAGCCAGATTCATCACATCGCGGCTGGCGCTGGGCAGCCAGGGCGAGTCGCAGTCGAGCTTGTTCCAGAAGATAGGCTGGGTCTGTTTCAGCCCCAGATAGACCACCGGATCCTGGGTCAGATACTGGTTTTCGCTGTAGGCGTCAAACCAGCTGGTCGGACAGTTGTTGAACAGTGCCACGTGGGATTTCTGCATGCTGATGGGGAAAATAATCAACAGCCGGAAGTAATCAAAGCCCATTTGATGACTGAAGCGTTCCAGTTGTTGCTGGATATCGCTGGTTTTTGTTGCCTTGGTGAACTTGTCGATATGTTCCCAGATCGCATCGTTGAGCATGACTTTCTCCTTTTTCGATCTCTATCACACTGATCGAAAAGATTTTTTCTCGTTATTTATATTTGTGCGGTGGCTATTGGCGCCACTTATTCCGTGCGTGTCTAAAAATTATCCTGTTTTTGTGCATAAAGGCCAAGAAAATCCTCTCGTTGCCAGTCCGCCCCGCATTTGAGATAATGATAATAGTTATCATTAGTAAGATGTATTTCAATGAACAAATTATGGGGTGTGGCCCTGCTGCCACTGTCAGTCCACTTTGCTGCCATCGGGGATGAGCTGGTTGCTCCCGCCCTCAAGAACAGCATAGCTGCCGGGAAAGCCTCCCAGCAGCGGGTGGAAAAAGCCGCCGATGCCGCCGTTGCCGCACGACTGGAGCTGCAAAATGCCCAGCTGCAACTGCGCGACCTCGAAGCCTACAACCGCTACATGCAATCTCTGGTGGCCGATCAGCAAAATGAGCTGGGTAAATTGAGTCAGCAGCTGGAAGCGGTGCAAGAGACCCGTCAGGGCTTGATCCCGCTGATGTTGCAAATGCAGGCAGATCTGGAACAGCTGGTGCAAAACGACATCCCGCTGCGCAAGGAAGATCGTTTGGCGCGGGTTGAACAGTTGAAAGCGACCCTGGCCCGCGCAGACGTTAGCGAGGCAGAGAAATTCCGTCAGCTGCTGCAGGCCTATCAGATCGAAGCCGAGTACGGCAGCCGGATGGACAGCTATTCCGCCGAGCTGGAGCTGGATGGTGCTCCTCGTCGGGTCGATGTGCTGGCGCTGGGTCGGGTCTCCCTGCTGGCAATGACGGCCGATCGCAGTCAGGCATGGCGCTGGTCTGCCGAGGCGAAGCAGTGGCAAGCCCTCGATAGCCAGTGGCTCTCCCCTATCGCCGAGGCGATGGATGTGGCCGCCGACAAGAAAGTTCCCCAGTTGCTCAATGTCCCCCTCTCTGTCAGCCGCAGTCAGGAGGCCCAATCATGAGAGTCACCATGAAGTGGTTCCCCCTCCTTATTGCCCTCTCCTGCGGTACCAACGCCGCTGTCGCCGATGAGTGGCAGCAGCAGGAACAGGCTCGTGAACAGCAGGCTCAGCAAGATCTGGCGACCGTTGCCAAGGAGCTCGGAACTGCCCGTGCCAGACTGGCCGAGGCCCAGCGCCTGAGCAAGGAGCTGGCTGGCAAGTTCGCCAGCAACGAGAAGCAGCTGGTCGAGCTTAACGCCCAGTGGGAGCAAGCCTCCGGCGACATGAACGAGATCTTCGCGGTCTCCCGTCAGGGCGCCAGCGATGCGGTCAAGCTGCTGAGCGAATCCGCCGTCGAGGGCCAGTACCCGGAGCGTCTCGCCCCGCTGAAAGCCATGGCACAGGATAAACAGGTGCCGGATCGTGCCGCTCTCGCCCTGCTGCCCGCCACGCTGCTGCAGGAGATCCGCGAATCTGGCCGGATTGCCCAGTTCAACGGCAAGGTGCTCGATGCCCAGGGGGCTGCCAGCGAGCAGTCGCTGACCCGGGTTGGCAGTTTTGCCCTGCTGGGGAGCGAAGGCTTCCTGCAACCGACCGCCGAAGGCTTGAGCCCGGTACTGGGTCTGCCCGGTAGCGTGCTCTCTGCCGTTGCGGCTTATCAGGGTCAGGAAGGGGAAGCGCTGCCGCTGGATCCTTCTCATGGCACTCTGCTGGCGATGCTGGCACAGGCGCCCACCTTCTGGCAGCAGGTACAACAAGGTGGTCAGGTCGGCGCCATTATCGTGCTGTTGGCTGCCATCGGCTTGGGGATTGCGGCGGTACGGCTGTGGAGCCTCTCCCGCGAACTGGGTCGGGTGCGCCGCCAGCTCAAGAGCGGCGAGTATCACGCCGACAACGCCCTCGGCCGGGTGCTGACGGTGGCAGACAAACACCCCGAGCTGAGCATGGAGACCCTCGAGCTGCGTCTTGATGAGGCGATCCTGCAGGAGACTCCTCGCATGGAGCGCGGCATCGGCATGGTCAAGGTGATCGCGGCCATCGCCCCCATGCTGGGTCTGCTCGGTACCGTAACCGGGATGATCGGCACCTTCCAGGCCATCACCCAGTTTGGCACCGGCGATCCCAAGATCATGGCGGGCGGCATCTCCATGGCGCTGGTCACCACGGTACAGGGTCTGGTTGCGGCCATTCCGCTGATCCTGGCCCACAGCCTGCTGCAATCACGCTTCACCGAGCTTTCCAATGTACTGGAGCAGCAAGTAGCCGGCATTCTGGCCGAGCGCGCCGAGAGCAATAACGGCGGGATGGAGCGAGCAGCATGATGCTCGACATCTGGCAACAGCTGCAGAGTTTCATGGGCCGTGGCGGCCCTGTGCTCTGGGTCATTCTGGCCCTGCTGGTGCTGATGTGGATTTTGATGATCGAGCGGCTGCTCTACCTCAATCTGGGTTTTGGCCCCTTGCAGCAACAGCTGCTCGGCCGCTGGCAGGCCCGCAGCGAGCGCCACAGCTGGCATGCCCGGGCGATCCGCAGTCGCTGGCTGGCGCAGGCGGAGCTGGAACTGAACCGTCATCTGATCTTCATCCGCACCCTGGTGGTGCTCTGCCCCATGCTGGGGTTGCTGGGCACTGTGACCGGCATGATCGGCGTATTCGATGCGTTGGCTGCGGCCAACCGCTTTAACCCGGAGAGCATGGCGGGCGGGATCTCCCGCGCCACTATCCCCACCATGGCGGGCATGGTGGTGGCGCTCTCCGGCGTGTTGTTACTCAGTCGCCTCGAAAGTCAGGCCAAGCGTGCGCTGGCCAAGACCCGGGACGGCTTGCGAGAAGAGAAGGTAATGCAATGAGACGGCAATCCAAACGCCAGCGTGACGAAGTGCAGATCGACATGACCCCCATGCTGGATATCGTGTTCATCATGCTGATCTTCTTTATTGTCACCACCTCCTTCGTGCGTGAAGCCGGACTCGAGGTGCACAGACCCCAGGCCAGTCAGGCCAAGGCGCAGAAATCCTCCAGCATCATGCTGGCGATTGGGGCTCAGGGTCAGATCTTCCTCGACCGCAAGCAGATCGATGTGGAGCGGGTACAGGCCACCATCGCCCGCCTGCTGGCGGAGCAGCCCGATGCCAGTCTGGTGATCCAGGCCGATGAGCGGGTGCCCCACGGCAAGGTGGTGCGGGTGATGGATGAGGCCAAGGCGGCGGGTATCGCCAATATCGCCGTGGCGGTGGCGCCAAAATGAAATACAAGCTGATGAGCCTGGGGCTGGGGATTGCCCTCAGTCTGGGCATCCTGCTGTTTATGGCCACGCTGGTTGAACCGCCCCGGGGCGAGAAGGTGGCGAGCGAACAGAAGCCCATCGTCATCAATATGCAGAGCGAGGTGACCGAGGTGCAGGTGCGCGAGCGTCCGGTGCCGCAGGAACCCGAACCTCTGCCAGAGCCCCCTGCCGCATTGGCCTCCACACCGCTGCCGATGCCTGCAGCGGCCCCCTTGGCGGCCGTTGAGCCGAGTCTGGATCTGGTCTCCAGCCTCAGCGCGGTGCAGGTCTATGCCCCTGGTGTGGCGACCAGTACCGCACCGGTATTGAGTGGCAACTACCACGGCCAGCAGCAGGGTGCGGGTATCGGCGTCGGTGACATGCTGATGCCGTTGCAACGGATCGAGCCGGTCTACCCCTATCGTGCCCAACAGTCAGGGATCGAAGGATTCGTCACCCTGCGCTTTAGCGTGAATGCCGAAGGTGGCGTGCAGGATGTGGAAGTGGTCGAGGCCAAACCCAAGCGTCAGTTCGAGCGGGCGGCCATTCAGGCGATCAACAAGTGGCGCTATCAGCCGAGACCGGGCGCCACCGACAAGCTGGTGCAAGTCATCACGCTCAAATTCAAACTGGAGTCATAACTATGTTGCGGATCTGGATCTGTCTGCTTGCCCTGGTCGGCCAAGCCTGTCTGGCGATGGAGGTCAGCCCTCACTTCTCCCGTCAGCTTGAACCCGTGATGAAGCTCTATCAGTCCGGTCAGTGGCAACAAGCCCAGAGCAAGGCGTCCGGCCTCAAGCCAAATAGCGATGCCGAGCGTGCCTGGCTGGCGCAGTTGCAAGCCTCGCTGGCGGCCAATCTGCAACAGACCGCCCAGGCGAGCCGTTATGTCGAACAGGCTCTTGCCTATAAAGAGTGGCCCGAGCAGCAACAGCTCCAGCTGTTGCGACTGCGCGGCGATATTCAGGCCCAGCAATCCAACTGGTCTGGCGCCATCGCCAGCTACAAGGCGGCACTGGCACTCAAACAAGACGATGCACTGCGCCTGCGTCTGGCCGGCCTCTATTACCACAACAAGCAGTACGGTGACGCCGCCAGCCAGAGCGAACAGTTGTTGAAGAAGGGTTGGCAGAAGCAGGCCGCCATTATTCGTCTCTCCGCCCTCACCGCTCAGCAACGTTATGGCGTGGCTGCCGATCAGGCGGCCGAGTTGATCAGCCACGAACCCAAAGAGAGTAAATGGTGGCAGCAGGCGGTGTCGCTCAACCTCTCCGCCAAACGTGGCGATCAGGCGTTGGCTCTGCTGCAAACAGCTATCGACAGAAAACTGATGGATGATGCGTCTGCCCGCAATCAGCTGATCCGCCTCTATGCCTGGCAAGGGCTGCCTTATCGTGGTGCCCGTCTGCTGGAAGCGGCCATGGCCAAGGGACAGATGAAGCAAAGTGCTGAAAATCGCCAACTGCTTGCCCAATTGTGGGAAGGTGCCCGGGAGTGGTCACAAGCAGTTGATAGCTGGCAGCAGCTGGCCAGCCTACATGGTCAGCCCAAAGCTGCCATGCGCGCCGCCGAACTGATGCTGCAACAGGGCAAGACTGATGCTGCCATGATCCAGCTCGCCGCCATCAAGTCGGTAAAAGGCGAGCAAGGCAATCGTGCCAAAGCGCTGCTGGTGCAGGCACACCTTAATAAGGAGCAGTATGCCCAGGCGCTGGAACTGGCCCGTGAGCTGCAGCAACAGGATAACTGGCAGCAGAAGGCAACCAGCTGGGTCAACTATATCCGGGCACAAAGCGAAGAGTTGAGCAAAAAAGCGGCATGAAAGAGGTGCCAAGGGGCTGTTTTGGGGCGTTCAGTTCGCTTTTTCAGCAAACGAACGCATTTTTGCAAAAAGCTCTTGTCATCCCGGCGCGGCTCCCTATAATGCGCCCCTACCAGCACGGCGGAACACGCCAACCTGATGAGCCAGCTTCC